>CALJKZ010000584.1 GCA_937983085.1 uncultured Gemmatimonadales bacterium | reverse complement strand
CCCACGAGGTACCGGTGGTGGCGCCGGATTGGTCTCGGGTATCGCATCGTTCGATCCGGCCGGACGATGTCTTCTCACTCTGGGAGTGGGTGGACCACATGGTGTCGCCCAGCTCCAACGCGGCCGGCTCAGTGGTCTGGCGTGAAGCCATGCTCATGCAGGAGTTCGGCCGGTCATACCCGCCCACGGCGGAGCAGGCCCGGGACTTCTTCCGGAATACGCCCAGGGCGGAGCTCACCGAGCGATCCATCCGCGTCATCGAGGACCCACTGGTCGAGGCGGGCATCGACCCGGAGCTCCTGCGCATTCGGACCATGTTCACCCGGGGAGCGTCGAGCGTGGTCCCCGGGCGGGCCAGTCACTCCACGCCACGGGCACTCGTCCGCTGGATGCTCCGCATGGAGCAGGGCCGTCTCGTCGATCGATGGAGCAGTCAGGAGATGAAGCGGCTGATGTACTACACCCGGCGCCGCTATCGGTATGCCTTTTCACCGGAGCTGAACCAGGCGGCGGTGTACTTCAAGTCGGGCTCGCTCTACCGCTGCCAGGCCGGGGAGTGTTACACGTGCGTAGAGTACCTGGGCAACGTTGAAAACCACATGCACTCTGTGGCCCTCGTGGAGTCACCCGCGGGTGCGGAACACGCCCGTGTATATCTGATCTCGATGATGTCCAACGTCCTGAAAGTGAACTCGGCCGGCGAGCACAGCGAGATCGCGACTCAGATCGAACGGCTCATCGCATCCCACCATTCAGAGATCCCCTGACTTGGTCCAGAATCGGATCGTGCGCTCGCCTTTCACCGGTCTTCTCGTCGTGTCGGCCGTCGTCGGCGGAACGCTATGCCTGCCGCCGGCCCTCCACGCTCAAGCCCGGAGCGCCGCAGCCGTTGCCGGCACGGCCGTGGTGTTGCCGGCGAAGGACCCGGCGCTCCAACGTGGCCTGAATCAGGTTCTCGCCGAACAGCGCTACCGCGCCCTCCGCGACGAACGACGCCTTTCTGTCGCCCTCGTCGACATCACCAATCCTGACCGACTGGTCTATGCCGGGGTCGAGGACGACCGGATGCGCTACGCGGCGAGCCTACCGAAGATCGCCATCCTGGCTGGCGTCTTCGATCAGATCGAGCGAGGAAATCTGGAGTATACCTCCGAGCTACGGAGCAAGATGGAGCGGATGATCCGGAACTCGGACAACGCCATCTCCAGCGAACTCATTCAGCTCGTAGGGTTCCAGAACATCGCCAGGACCCTTCAGGACCCCCGCCACCAACTGTACGACAGGCGTCGAGGGGGCGGTCTCTGGGTGGGCCGCGGCTTCGGAGGACTCGGCGTGTGGCGCCGCGACCCCATCGCCAACACGTCCCATGGCGCGACCGCCCGCCAGGTCGCCCGCTTCTTCGTCATGGTGGAGCGGGGTGAGTTGGTGAGCCCGTGGGCTTCGGCCGAGATGAAGGAGATCCTCTCCGACCCCGCCATCCACCACAAGTTCGTACTGGGACTGGAGCAGGCGCGGCCGCGTTCGGTGATCTACCGGAAGTCGGGTACGTGGCAGAACTATCACGCCGACGCCGCCATCGTGGAGCGGGACGGGCGCACGTACATCGCGGTCGTTCTCCTCGAGTCTCCTACACGATCGTCGGGGGGTGTGCTGGCGTCGCTCATCGTGCGCATGGACCAGCTCATCTTCCGTGCACCTGCCAGGACGTAGGGACGGCAGGGTGAGGTTGGTGTTCCGGAGCGTCCTGCCTGCCTCCCTGGCCTTGTTCTCGGCGGCGTGCATCACCGGGGAGGCGCCGACGTCGGATACCGACCTCTTCGAAGGGGTTGCAGCACGCGAGATCGGACCCTGGGTGGAGTTGCCCGCCGGGCCCTGGAGCTTGGGCGCCGAACCGTCGCTCGCCGTGGGTGGCGACGATCCGCGCGAGAGCCACCAGTTCGTCAAGGTGACGACAGCGACAAGGTTGACGGACGGTTCGCTCATCGTGGCCGACGCATCGGTATCGACCCTCCGAGTGTACGGGCCCGGTGGGTGCTTTCGTTCGACCCTCG
>CALJKZ010000583.1 GCA_937983085.1 uncultured Gemmatimonadales bacterium | reverse complement strand
CCGCCGAGCCGAAAATGAAGCCCCGGGCTTCGATCCCGGCGACGATGTCCACGTCACTGTCCAGGTAGCGGTGCACGAGGAGGTCGACGGCCAGGCGCAGGCCCAGGGGGTCCTCGAGGAGCCCGGTGACGTCGCGGAACAGGATGCCCGGCTTGGGATAGTCCGGGACAGTACGAATGAACGACGCTACGTCGCGGGTCACGCCGCGCCCTTGGCGTCCAGTTCGATGCGATAGCGCAGTGCCACCAGCCGCTCGCTGGTGAGCTCATCGATCTTCTGCGCACCGTCGGCGGCGAACCCCACCTTCTGGTAGAAGTCCCGGGCCCGGGTGTTCATCTCCAGCACCCAGAGGGTGAGCTCGTCGAACCCACGCTCGCTCGCCCGCTCCAGGCTGGCGGTGCACAACACCCGACCCAGCCCCCGATGCCAGAAATCAGGGCGCACGTACAGCGTGGGCATCTCGGCGATGGTGGGGCCGGCATCGTCGTCCTGGGACGCCCGAATGGTGCAGAACCCCACGACCTGCCCCTGGTGCTCCGCCACGCGGGCGGTGATGTCGTCGTCCTGGAGCCAGGCTTTCCATCGCTCGACCCTACCCCTCCGGTCGGGTCCCGGGGGCGGCCAGTCAGCGGTGCGACCCGCGTACACCGCCTCGCGGGACGAATAGTGGACGGCCTCCACGGCCTCGGCGTCGGAAACGAATCCGTCCCTGAGCCGAATGTCCCCCGGCTCCGAAGAGCCCCGCGCTTCGGAGCGATTGGCATGCATGGCGGCCAAGATGCACGCGCTCGCCGCTGGACATCAAGGCCGGTGTCGAGGCCTCGTGACCGTGGTCAGCCCGCTGTCGCCGGAGTCTGCCGAGGACCGTCGGGAGTCGGTGACCCCGTCCCCGACGTTGCCTCGGTGCGGGCGAACTCCTCGGCGTCGGCGGCGATGGCGTCGACGAGGTCGCTGAAGATTCGCCCGTGGAAGGGGTAGATGCCGTACCAGTAGAGCCATCCGAAGAACCCTGTGGGAGCGAAGAAGGCCGTCTGCACCAGACGCGTTCCCGACTCCTCGGGGAGCGCCTCGAATTGAAGCCACGCCCGTCCCGGCACCTTCATCTCCGCGCGGAGCCTGAGGAGGGAGTACGGCCGGTACTCCTCCACCCGCCAGAAGTCCACCGCCTCGCCGGGATAGAGGACCTCCGGATCGCGACGACCGCGCCGGAGTCCAGGACCACCCACCAGCTGGTCCAGCACCCCTCTCACGCCCCACGCCCAGTCCCAGACGCGCCATCCCCGCTCGCCCCCGAGGCTGGAGAAGGCCCGGAAGACGGCCTCCTGAGGGACATCGAGGACGCGGGTGCGAACCTCCCGGACTACGCCCTCGCTATCGACGAGCTCCACGTCGGGATCGGGTGCTCCGCCTGCCACGCTCCATCGCGTCACGACCTCACCGGCCTCGGTTCGAGCCAGCGCCCGGGAGACGGCCTCGCGGTACGATATGGGCTCGATGTCGGGGAAGAGGCTCCGAGCGCGCCCGGTGTCGCCCAGCACCGGCTCTACGACGCCCTCCACCAGGGGCACGGCCAGACAGTTGGGAATGGGAGTGACCAGGCCGACCCACAGCGCGGCGAGCCTGGGGGCGAGGACCGGTACGGGCATGATGATCCGCGGCAGACCCCTGACCTCGGCATACCGCTCCATCATCTGCTTGAACGTGAGAGGCTCGGTGCCGATGTCGATGATGCCCAGGGCATCGTCGCGGCCGAGGGCCGCAACGAGATAGGAGAGGGCGTCGCGGACCCCGATGGGTTGGACCTCGTTCAGAATCCACTTCGGGGCCACCATGGCCGGAAGGCGCTCGGTGAGGTAGCGCACCATCTCGAACGACGCAGAGCCTCCACCGATGATGGGACCGGCCCGCAGTTCTGTGGTCGGCAGCCCGTTTCGGAGGATCTCACCTACCTCGTTGCGGCTGGAGAGATGCTCGGAGGGGGAGCGACCGCCGGCGGGGGCGATGCCGCCGAGGTAGATGACCTGGCGGAGGCGTTGGCCCTCAGCGACGAAGTTGTGGGCCGCCCGCCGGTCGATTTCGGCGAAGTCGTCACCCGTGCACATGGAGTGGACGAGGTAGTAGGCCACGTCTACGCCATCGAGAGCGCGGGCCAGGGACGAGCGATCGAGAAGGTCTCCTTCGACCACCTCCACGTGGTCGGACCACGAGCGCGCTTTGGCGCGATCCGCCTCGCGTACGAGCACCCGGAGGTCCACGTCGCGTGCGAGGAGCTTCTCCAGGAGGCGACCGCCTACGTACCCCGTAGCGCCGGTGATGAGAACCTTCATGACACCCTCTCTGTCTAAGTCTTGTCCAATAATAAGGCGCGTCATGAGGCGCTTCGCAAGAGTTTGTGTTGCTTCTGTTCATATTTTTCCCTACGTTTGTTGAACACCCGAACCTCATTCGAGGGATTTGAACATGGCTGCCCATAACGCGACAAACGACTCCTCGCAGAACTCCGACGCCAATCTCCTCTATGCCGCCGCATACGCCGGCTTCGTGGGAAGTGGCGTTCTGGCTGTCTACTTCCTGCTCCGGGACAGCATCTTCGGGAACCCTCTGCTGACCCCCTCCATCTTCGGAGCCGCGCTCTTCGGGCCGGGTTTACCGACCGGTGAGGCTGCCATCCGGATCGATTGGGTCGCCTTGGTGAGCCTGGTGCACGTGACGCTCTTTACCGCCGTGGGTGCACCCTTCGCGTACCTCGTCCACAAGGTGCCGCCGCTCCGCGACAACCCCGTGATCATGTCCCTGGGACTCTTTGCGGTTCTGGGCATCGGCATCGTGGCCCTCGACGCGCTCATCGCTCCCGGGTTGGTGGGTGCCATCGGCCCCATATCCATCATCCTCGGAAACACCGTGGCGGCCGCCTCCATGGCGGTCTTCTACGTCCGAGCCTTCGCCGACCAACCCGTTCCGGTCGAAGCGCGACGCTGACGGCTGGACGGGGGAGGTGGGGCGCGACACGTTCCGGTGTCGCGTCGACGTGAAGATCGAGGAAGGCACTCATGGAGCATCACCCCCGGCCACCCGCTGGACGAGGGCAGAAGGTTGGCCTCTGGTTGGGGCTGGCCTTCTTCGCGTTGCTCCTGGTCTTCCCCGTGGACCCCGCCAACGCGGCGGCGAGCCGGATGGCCGCCGTCGCCCTCCTCATGGCGACGTGGTGGGTCACCGACGCCATCCCCCTCTTCGCCACCGCGCTCCTCCCGCTCTTCCTCTTCCCCCTCCTGGGGATCATGGACGGCGGCGCTACGGCTCCCATCTACTTCAACAGCACCATCGTGCTGTTCATCGGCGGCTTCATGATCGCGCTGACCATGGAGAAGTGGGACCTGCACAAGCGCATCGCCCTGAACATCATCCACGCGGTGGGAGGGGGACCCGCCAGAATCGTGTTCGGCTTCATGATCGCCGCCGCCTTCCTGTCCATGTGGATCTCCAACACCGCAACTGCGGTGATGATGGTCCCCATCGGACTGGCCATCGTCCTGAAGATCGAGGACGAGTTCGGTCGGGATCGAAGCCACGCCTTCGCCGTCGCGCTCATGCTGGGCATCGCGTACGGGGCGTCCGTCGGCGGCCTCACCACGCTGGTGGGCACGCCGCCGAACCTCTCGTTCGTGAGGATCTTCGCCATACTCTTCCCGGAGGCCCCGACCATCGCCTTCGGGCAGTGGCTCGTCATGGCCCTGCCCATCGGGGTCATCATGCTCCTCGTGGCCTGGTTCTTCATCACCCAGGTCTTCTACCGCACGCCGGACGACGTGGAGGTGCAGCACGACGTCATCGATACCGAGCGGCGCGCCCTGGGATCGGTGAGCTTCGAGGAGCGCTGGATCCTCGGCGTCTTCGTGTCGACGGCGGCCCTGTGGGTCTTCCGGGTGGACCTCAACGTCGGGCTTTTCACCATTCCCGGATGGTCGAACCTGATTCCGTATCCCGAGCTCATCGACGACGGCACCGTGGCCATCACCATGGCGTCGCTCCTCTTCTTCATTCCCGCGCGCGACCGATCGAAGGGCGACACCACCGTCATGGGCCCGGACATCATTCCACGCCTGCCGTGGGACATCGTCCTGCTGTTCGGCGGAGGATTCGCGCTGGCGGCCGGGTTTCAGCAGACCGGGCTCGCCGAACTCATCGGAGCCCAGTTCGAGCTTCTCGGGACGCTGCCCATCTTCGTGATGATCCTCTTGGTCTGCCTGGCGCTGACCTTCCTCACGGAGCTCACCAGCAACCTCGCCACGACGGAGATGATCCTGCCCATCCTGGCGTCCATCGCCGTGGTGACCGGGACGCATCCGCTGGCCCTGATGACTCCCGAGACGCTCTAGGCGTCCTGCGCCTCCATGATGCCAGTGGCCACACCACCCAACGCCATCGTATTCGGGAGCGAGCGGATCAGCGTGGGTGAGATGGCCCGGGTGGGCATCGTGCTGAACCTCATCGGAGCCGTGGTCATCGCGACCATCGTCTTCACCATCGGGACGTTCGTCTTCCAGATCGAACCGGGCGTCGTTCCCGACTGGGCCACATCCATCGCACGGGGTACGGAGGGTCAATGAAGACCGCCATCGTCGCCGGCTGCAGAACACCCTTCGCCAAGTCCGGCACCGTCTTCGCCGACATGAGCGCCATCGACCTGGGTAAGGTCGCCGTTCGCGACGCGCTGGCGCGCAGCGGACTTCGTGGCGACGACGTCGACCACCTCGTCTACGGCACCGTGGTGCATGACACGCAGGCCCCCAACATCGCCCGGGAGGTCGGCCTTGCCGTCCTGCCCAAGACGGTGCCGGCCGTCTCGGTGTCCCGCGCGTGCACGTCGGCGAACCAGGCCATCACCGACGCTGCCCAGATCATCGAGGTGGGCCACGCCGACGTCGTCATCGCAGGGGGCTCGGAGTCACTCTCCAACATCCCCATCACCGTGAGCGACCGGCTCTCCAAGACACTGGTCAAAGCGTCGAAGGGGCGGTCGGTGGGACAGCGGCTCAAGCCCTTCACTGGGGTGCGGCCCAAGGACCTGATTCCGGTGACGCCGGCTATCGCCGAGCCAACCACCGGGGAGACCATGGGTGAGTCGGCCGAGCGTATGGCCAAGGAGAACGGCATCACCCGCGAGGAGCAGGACCAGTGGGCCCTCCGCTCCCATCGCCTGGCGGCGGCCGGAACGAAGGACGGACGCCTCACCGCCGAAATCGCTCCGGTCTACACACCCCCTGGCTTCGACGAGGTCGTGACCGAGGACACCGGCATCCGCCACGACACCTCCATGGAGCAGCTGGCCAAGCTACGACCCGTCTTCGACCGGAAGCACGGCTCGGTGACGGCGGGCAACGCATCGCCCCTCACGGATGGCGCGTCCGCGGTGGTCCTAATGAACGGAGAGCGGGCCACCGCCGAGGGCATCGAGCCCCTCGGGTGGATTCGCAGTTGGGCGTGGACGGCGCTGGACCCGGCGGGTCAGCTGCTTCAGGGGCCGGCCTACGCCGCGCCCTTGGCCCTGGACCGCGCGGGTCTGTCCATGTCCGACATCGGACTCATGGAGATGCACGAGGCGTTCGCTTCCCAGGTCCTCTCCAACCTACAGGCGCTTTCGTCCACGGAGTTCGCGCGCCAGGAGCTCGGTCGCGACTCCGCCGTGGGTCATCCCGACCTGGATCGCATCAACGTCATGGGTGGATCGCTGGCCATCGGGCACCCCTTCGGCGCCACGGGCGGCCGTCTGACGGTGACGATCCTCAACGAGATGGCACGGCGCGACGTGCAGTTCGGTCTGGTCACCGTCTGCGCCGCAGGCGGGATGGGCTTTGCCATGGTCGTCGAGCGCAGGTAGACCAAGACTGCGGCCCCGACGGGTGCCGCAGTCTCAGCCCGGTGGTGCCGGGGCGGGACCTCCGGCGGCGCCGGCCCATCCCACCGCATTCTCCCAGAGTGCCTGCACGTCTCCGCTGGCGCCCGTACCTGCTGCGGGGAAGAGGGTGACGCCGACGATGCGCTGTCCGCCCGGAAGGATGCGATACCCGACGAAGGGCGTGTCGTCCTCCCACGTCGCCACCACCGCCGTCCCGCTCTTGGCGACGACGCCGCCACGATGGCCGGTGGTGGACAGGAGGTCGTTCACGCCGGACGTCAGCGGGTGGGGCGATACCGCGCCGAGGGTATCCGCCATGTACGTGGCCCCGCCGGTGCTGAGGAACGGATCGATGTCCTCCACACCGCCCCACCCCACGGAACCGAGGCCGCTGTCGCTGCGACCCTGCCAGTAGAAGGAGGCGAGAACGAGGTTCCCACCGGCGGCCACGTACTCGGCAACCTCGTCGCCGAGGGCGGCCGACTCGTCGAAGAGGCCGTTCATGAAGAGCAGGACGACGTCGTGTTCGCTCAGCCGGTCCACGCCGGGGAGCTGATTCACGTAGAAGAACACGTCCACGGTGAGGGACGGGTCGTTCCGCAGAAGGGTCTGGACCTCCCGGGTATCGTCGAAGTCGCCGCCCGAAACCACCAGGACGCTCGCGCCGCACTCGTCATCGCTGGCCAGGAAGTCCGCTACCACGGCATCGTCGGCGTCGGACACGAAGACGTCGCGGACGCCGGGGCAGAGGAACGGAAAGGCCGGCGGCGGCGTCGGGACCACCTGGTAGCTGGCTGCGTCCACGTCCAGGAAGAGGTAGGTCCCGTCGTCCTCCGTGGCGACGGCGTCGACCACCGCCTGGCCCTGGGAGAGGTTCTCCGAGACGCCGGCCACGCCCTGACCCTGGGCGTCGGTCACGACGCCACGGATACCCGGACCGGTGTAGCGGATGACCAGATTGAGCGAGAGGACGCCCGCCTCCTCGCCCAGAGTGACCTCACGAGTGGAGCGATACAGCTCGAGGCCGTCGTCGTAGGCCACAAGCGTGATGATGACGGATCGACCGAGAGCCGTCTCCGCGACGGGGATGTCCAGGACGTGCTGTCCCGTGGTCGCCGACACCGGGAGCGTCGTCTCCACCAGGACGGTGAGAGTCCCCGCGTCGAGGATGGTCACGTCGTACTCGTCCACCCGATCGAACGCGGCACCGAGGGCATCGAGTTCGGCCTGCGACACACCGGCGGGACCCTCCACCGAGAGCTGCAGGGCCGGGCCCGGGGCTCCCAGAGGTCCGGTGGAATCGGCACAGCCCGAGAGGGCCACCAGGAGGGCAACGGCGAGTCCGCGTCCCGGTCTCGGCAGGTCACCCATGAGAGGCAGGTGCACCATCAGAGCCCGCCTCCTTTGAGCTGGAGCGCGAACGTCCCGTAAAAGCCCTCCTTGGTCACCAGTCCCTCGTCTGCGCTGAACTTCCCGGCGCTGGCCTCGAGAAGAACCGGACCGACGCCCAGCCC
This sequence comes from uncultured Gemmatimonadales bacterium, assembly GCA_937983085.1. GTDB lineage: Bacteria > Gemmatimonadota > Gemmatimonadetes > Longimicrobiales > Gaopeijiaceae > UBA2589. The sequence goes on along the minus strand of CALJKZ010000583.1, from coordinate 6,783 downwards.
GATGCCACCGGTGAGGGCCGTGAGCGCGTCGGAGCCCATGGCATATCCGGCGCGAAGGGTCAGCACGGGAAGCTCCTGCTCCACGCCCAGGGAAACCCGCTCACCCCACTCGGGCGTGAAACGGCCCCGTGGGGAGACCTTCATGGCCGTCGCCTCGATGGTGGTCCCACCCGACTGGTAGCCGACTCCGCCCCGGAAGACCTGGGGGAAGAACGACTCGTCGAAGAAGCCCTGGGCGGTCTGGTAGACCGGAAGGGAAACCGAGTTGGGATCCACCGGCTCGGGGTCGTACCGATCGAGGATGTCCAGGAAGTCGACGTCGCTGTCGAAGTCGGCGTCGGTATAGGTCGCGGTATGAGCGATGAGACCCTCGTCCCACGTCATGCGCTGAATGACGTTGGTGCCCGACGCCGATGCCCTGAAGCCCATGGGCAACGAGAGCGACAGACCCACGTCCATGCCGAAACCCGACCCGCTCGTGGCCTCGACGGCGACGCTCTGGATGGTCAGGTAGGGATCGCCCGGGGCCGGCGAAAGGTCGATCTGGGGCTCGAAGAACCGACCTCGGGTCATGCCGTGGCCAATGACGTACCGACCTCCCACGCCCACCGACAGCAGGCCTCCGAGCTTGGTGCCGTAGGCGACGGTGATCTCCGAGAACGACGTGCTGGAGAATCCCGTGTTGCCCACCGCGTAGTTCTGGATGTCCTCGAGGACGAAGCCGTTGCCGATGAGGTCGGCGAGCTCCCGACTGATGGTCGCCTCACCCAGGACGCGACTCCGCACACGCACTCCGATCTTGCCCACCGACACACCGATGGACGGGATGGGCGAGCCCGGTTTGGGTACCTCACCCTGCTCGGCGGCGTAGGCCGTCGTGAAGCCCTCCGTGACGGTGAAGAGCTGCAGGCCGGCGTCGGGGATCTGATTGACGATCTGCCCCACGCTCATGTCGGTGGTGAAGAAGGGCACGTCTTCGGCGCCCATGATGGCCAGGATCTCGCCGAAGGTGGCACCCGAGCTCATGGTGGCGATGCCGAGCTCGAAGACCGAGACGTTCCAGCCGTCGGCCCAGTCGAGGTTGGCTGGATTCCACTCGATGGCATCGACCCCGGTGGCGAAGACCATGCCTCCTCCACCCATGCCCACCGATCGGGCGCCGGGAGCCATCTGGGCAGACGACGACGCGGGAAGGACGGTCGCGGCCACGAAGGCGGCAACGGCGATGTGTCTCATGAGCGCCCACCCGTCCAGAGGGTCATCGGCGAAGTCGTAGATGAGCCGTGAGGATGCCCGTCGTGACGCTGCCGTCCTCGTTGTCGAAGTCGATCTCCGCTTCCACCTCGATGATGAGCATCTCACTGGTTCCGATGCCCGTGACGGCGAACTCCAACTCCTCGTTGAACTCGATGGACCCGTCGTCCGTGGTGGTCTGCGACACGATGAGGAGGTTCCCGCTCACCTGCAGAGGCGTCGGCGCGGGGTCCGTCGACGGTCCGGTCGTGACGCCATCGTCGATGACGCGCCGACTGACGGTGCTGTTGAACTTGGCCCGCAACTGCCCGTCCACGCGGATCGAGCCCACCAGCTCCGTGGGCACGCCGAAAGGGTCGAAGGCGAGGAAGTCCAGGTGGGCATCCACCTCGGGCGAGAGCAGGTAGATCTGGTCTCCGAGACGGCTGCGGACGACCTCGTCGGCCCAGAGCCGGATCAGCCCGGAGGAGAAGCACTGGCGGGCGTCGGGAGAGCACGCGGCCGAGAACTCCACGCCTCCGTGGTCGGAGGGCGCGGGGCCCACGGGGACCACCGGCGGCGGCGTCATGGAGCCCCCGCCGAGGGCCGGGGGATCACCCGGCACCGCGGCCACGGCGTCGATGGCGACCACCGCCGCCACCGGCCCGAGCTCGTCCACGTCGGCGGCGAGCACCCCGTTGGTGACGTCGTACGTCCCCTGGAAGGTCACCACCGAATCGTCGTCGCGGACGAGGGCAAGGGAGAGCCGTACGTCCTCACCAGCGTCGAGAAGCTCCGGAGGAACCGCGAGCTCGACACGGGCGGGCGTGGCCAGCATGGTGCCCACCGGCCCGATGTCGAAGGCAGTCCCGGGAACCGGCGTCCCCTGATCCGCGGGGAACGGCGCATCGATGCGAGGCGTCACCTCGATGGTGACGGAGCCGCCGAGAGCGCCGGCCGGAATGTCGATGGAGAAGGAGGGCGGCACACTCACGGTTCCGCCCTGGACGCCGACGTTGACCGCCGCCCCCTCGCCTTCGGCGATCTCAAAGGGCAGCGCCTGGTCCAGCTGTTGGCAACCAGAGAGTGTGGCTACGAGCGCGACGGCCCCGAGTAGGCGCCGTTGGGGGGAAAGTCTGCGCATAATAGGAAACTTGTGCCCGGCCGTAGCCTGGTCGCAATGCTCGCGTCCCGGCGACGCCCAAAGAGGGAACTGCGTGAAACGGCCCGTGGGGTCGGGGACCCCCCGGATCACGGCCTTCTGAAAGGCGCCCTCATGTTTGCAACTCCCGGTCCAGCGCCTCGCGTACTTCCCGCCGGCGTTTCCCTTCGCGGTACCGGCGCTCGTCCTCGGAGTCGGACAGATCGAGGCGAGGAACGGGGCAGGGACGATGGTTCTCGTCGATGGCCACGAAGGTGAGGAGGCACGTGTTGGTGTGCCGCTTCTCACCGGAGAGGAGGTTCTCGGTGTCGACGCTCACGCCCACCTCCATGGACGTGCGGCCTACGAAGTTCACGCGTGCGGTGCAGGTGACGAGCTCACCGGTGTAGATGGGCTCCACGAACTCGACGCGGTCGATGGATACCGTCACCGCAGCCCTCCCCGCGTGGCGCATGGCCGACACTGCAGCCGCCCGGTCCACCATGGACAGGATCTCACCGCCGAAGACGTGCCCCAGGTTGTTCACCTGGTGGGGCATCATGAGCTCGGACACCACGGCCACCGATTCGGCAGGCTTCTTGGACTTCTGTTCGGAGGTGCTCATGGCCGGCGAGTACACCCCCGCCTTGACCCCGATCCTTTCGTGGTGCAGCCTCGCAGGGACAGCAGGGCTCCCTACCCGAGCGGAGCCGGGGATCGAAGCGCGAACAGGAGGGGACGGGATGAGCACGCACGGTGACGGGGGCAGGACAGGGACGACGACGCAGAGGGATGGTGGCACGCGGTGGACGGCGGCGCCCCGCCTCGGTGTCCTCTTCGCCGTGGCCCTGCCCTTCCTTGCCCTACCGTCCGCTGCCGCGGCCCAGGATGAAGCCGGCGCCTACGCGGCCGTCGAGCAGATCTTCGAGGGCATGCGGACCGCCGACTCCGACCTCGTCCGGGCGGTCTTCGCCGCCGACGCGCGCTTCGCCATGATCGACACCCGGGAGAGCCCGCCGCGGGTGCGGGTCCAGAGCGTCGAAGGGTGGATCGGCGCCATCGGCAATTCGGGCGGGTCGTGGGACGAGCAGATCTACGACGTGGAGGTCACCGTGGACGGGTCCATGGCGTCGGTCTGGGCGCCCTACACCTTCTACCGGGACGGCGCCATCTCGCACTGTGGCATCAACTCCATCGAGCTGCTCCACGACGGGAGCGGATGGAAGGTGACCCAGATCTCCGACACGCGGCGACAGAGCGACTGCCCCGATCCACTGGGCTGAACGGCCGCGCCTCCAGAGCCCATCGGGCTCCGAGGGCACAATCCTCGGACGTCGTCTGACGCAGCGCGTCAGTCGTCGGTGCCGGCCTCCACGCTCTCCACGAAGTCCTCGACGAGCCGCACGGTTTCACCGGCGTCGAGGACGTCGGTGTGCTCGTGCCCGCCGACGAGGTGGAACGGGATTCCGGCGGCAGCGGCGAGCCGCTCCGCGTGGTCACGAACCACACGAGCGTCCAGTTCGGGTTGGATGAGGAGGAGGGGGTCCTCGATCTCCCCGATCCGACGGCTCGGCGTGAGGGAGAGGAAGCTTCCTCCCACGCGCCGCCAGAAGAAGGGGCGAAGCAGCGTCACCAACAGGGATCCGGGCAGACCCTGATCGGTGAGGTATTCGGCGGTGACCTTCAACGCATCGGACGGTGCGGCGATGAGCACCAGCCCGTCGACGGCCGCTCCGTCGGCAGCCGCGAGAACGGCGGCGGCGCCTCCCATGGAGTGACCGACCACCACCAGGGCCCGATCGGGGAAACGTCGATGGGCGTAACGGGCCGCGGCCATCACGTCGTCCCGGAAGTCCTTCACCGTGATCTCGTCCACCGGAGGGTTTCGGCCATGGCCCCGGAAGTCGAACACCAACACGGCGTGCCCCCTGCGCGCCAAGGGCTCCCCCAGACGAAGGACGACCCCGTGGTTTGCACCCCACCCGTGGGCCATGAGAATGAGGGCGCCCTCGCCGCCCGACTCCTCGGCGCCGACGAGCCACCCGGCGAGGTCGTGGTCGCCCGACGAGATGGAGATGGCCTCGAAGGGCAGGTCCAGGTCGGCCACCGTCCGCTCCACGGGTTGGAGATTGGGCCGAACCAGGCGTCCCGCCAGACCGTCGAGGGCGTACAGGATGAAGGCCAGCGCCGTGACGGAGCCGGCGAGGAGGAGCGGGCTCAAGCAGCTCGAAGCTGAGCCAGGGCCCGCTTCACATAGACGGGAACCATCGCCCGACGCCACTCGGGGTCGACGATGATGTTCTCCAGGGGATGGCACTGCCTGTGGGCGCGCTCGGCGAGAGCAGCGACGATCTCGTCGTCCAGAGTCCGACCCTCGGCGATCTCCGACCATCCCGTGATGACCCGCGGGCGGGAGCCCAGACCGGTGACCACCCCGTGGAGGGAACGGACCGTGTCGGCCTCGTCCATCTCTGCCGCCACCGCCACCGTGAGGAGAGGAAAGTCGATGGACTTCCGCTGGCGGAGCTTGGTGTAGGCCTGGCGGCGACGCGCCGAGGCGAGGGGAATGCGGATCTCGGTGAGGATCTCGTCGGGTGCGCGCTGGCTGTTGACGATGCCGTCGGCGACAAAGAAGTCCGCCACCGGAACCGTCCGCGTGCCGTCGGGCCCCGCCAGGACCAGCTCGGCGTCGAGCGTCATGAGAACCGGGGGGGTGTCGGCCGAATGAGCCGCCACGCACTTCTTGCCGACTTTAGTCACGTGGCAGACGTCCCCGTCCTTCTTCAAGCAGAAGCCGAGGGCTTCGCGCCAGAACGCCGTCTGGTTGTAGTACGTGCACCGGGTGTCGAGACACACGTTGCCGCCGAGGGTGCCGCTGTTCCGGAGCTGGGGGCCGGCCACGTGCCCGGCCGCCGCCGCCAGCGCGGGGAAGCGGTCGACGACCGTGCGATGGGTGGCCACCGCGGTCAGGGTCTCGCCGGCTCCGATTCGGAGGACATCATCCCGCTCGTCGATGCCCCGGAGCTCCGGGATGCTCTTAAGCGCAATGAGGTGGGCGGGCTCGAAGAGCCGGTGCTTCATGTTGGGGACGAGGTCGGTACCGCCGGCGACGTACATGGCGTCCGTCCCGTACTCGCCCTTCAGGTCGAGGGCCTGGGCGAGAGAGCTCGGCCGGTGATACCGAAAGGGCGGCAACCTCAGCATCTCAACGGCCCCCGCCGACGATGCGCGACGGCGCCGCTCGGGGCTCCAGCGGGCGGGCCACCATGATCCCGTCCTGGCCTTCGATGGCCACGATGCGCTCGGCCAGAGGACGCACGCTCACCTCGACCGAGTCCCCCACCAGGGGCGCGTGGAGCAACCGCAGCTCCCCGTCGATCCGCACGGCGAGTCCCGTGTGGGCGACGTCGAGACCGGGCACGGTGCTCGTCGCGGCAATGATGTCCCCCGGTTGGATCCGGTCCGCGACGTCGCCGATCCGGTCCTCGGGGATGTACAGCCGCCCGCGGGCCGACAGCAGCTCTTCCACCCGGCGGATGACGTCCAGGTTGTCGGGGTCGGAAAGCTGTCGATACGCGTCGGGATGGGTGGACATGAAGTCGATGGGCTCGTCATCCATGACGCCGCCCAACTCCTCCGTCACGTTCTCCACCAACTGCTTCGACTGTGCGTCGAGGAGCCACTCGCTGAAGTAGTGGAGGCGGCTCGGATAGCCGTCGATGACGTTGCCCCGGTACCGGAGGGCGCGGAGCATGCGCTCGTACTCGCCCTCCACGACACCCCGTTGGTCCAGTCGGTCGCCCACGCCCGCCTTCACCGCCGTGGCGATGGCGTAGACGTTCTCGACGAACGTCACACAGTCCATCCCCCCGAAGTCGATGACGAGGCGCTCCGGGCCCTCCACCTCGAGGGTACCCGGCTCGTACGGCGTGCCGACCAGCCCGAGGCCGATGTGCACCATGAGGTCGCCCATGGGGAGCGTGTCGGCCCCCGCCGCGACGGCGGAGCGTACGCTTTCTTCGAAGACGTTCCAATCCGAGTCCGCCCACGTCACCTCTCCTCCCGGCGTCCCCGACGGATCGGCGGGGAGGGGGTGAGGCTCGAAGGGCGACCAGACCATCCCCACCGCGAAGAGCACGACCACGGCGAGGGGGCCCAAGAGGGCGCGGTACCGCTTCGCGGCGGGCACGGCCTCCCCGGGCTCACGTTCGGGGACGGCGCGCTCCGGCACCGACGGATCTCCCCCGTCAGTCGGCATGAACGGGCTCCTCCTCGACCTCGCGGGCGGGCGGCATGGCCGGGGTGGACGGCTTCTTCGGCTTGGTCAGCGAACCCGCCTCGCGAGCCGCCTCGACGGCGCGCCAGACGTGGGGCGGTGAGAAGGGGAGCCGGTCCATTCGAACGCCGAC
>CALJKZ010000582.1 GCA_937983085.1 uncultured Gemmatimonadales bacterium | reverse complement strand
AGGACCCGCGCTCTCCGATGGGCTTCTCCAGGACCCGCAGGAGGCAAGCGATGAGAAGCTCGGGGTGTCCGCTGACCCACTGACCGAGCAGAGGGGGCAGCCCAATCTCATTCCAACCGCGCGCGTAGCAGGACTCCACGCACGCATGCTTCGCTGCCGCGTCGTCTCTGGGCTCCCAGGCTCCCAGCACCTGCGGCGTGCCGTGGTCGAATCCCTCGTAGTCGGTGATGTAGTAGACGTAGCCTCGGTTCCCGATCGCGAACTCACCCAAGCCCCACAGGCTCCCCACGATGTGGTCCGTCACCGAGCATTCAATGATGGTCCCGCCCGTCTCGATCCACGGAAGGCGTTCGGCGAGATCGTCGATGGGCCAATAGTCAGACTCGACGTCTGGCCTGAGAAGGGGCCTGTCGTCCGGGAGCGCTGCGTCGAGTGCGACCTCTCCCAATGTGAACGGGTCGCGTGGTCGGAATACACGCTCGCCCTCGGCAGCTACGCCCTCATCATCGACGAGTCGAGCCTCGATGCTCTGGCGGAATCGTTCGGGCGAGATCCTCGGCCAGGGATCGCTTTCGTCCTCGCCGAGCCGACCGACCCTGCCGGCGACGTCCACTCGCTCACGGAAGCTGCCGACGGGCACGAGCTCGGAGCCGTCGTGGCAGTGTGTGACGGAGAGGTCATCGCCACGGACGTGGAAGATCGCGTCCTGGCGAAAACGCCGTCCGAGCGCGCGAGCGTCGTCGAGGGTGAGGTTCACGGCGAAGCTGGGCTCCGCATGACCCCTATCGGGAGCGTACCCTGTCAGGTAGTCGATCCACACGTTGCGGCGTCGGAGTTCTCCGTGGAGCGCGTCATCTGCGGCGGCGTTTTCGTCCGGACTCCATCGCTCGCCCGTCGTCGCATATGCGGAGATGATGACGAACTCCTCCGGCCAGTCAGGCGCCTCGTCTCCCGCCAAGCGGAACCGCGTGTTGAAGTAGGCCGGGTGCATCCCATCGGAGGTCACGTCGGCCCTCCTCGATGCTTGAGTGCTGCCTGGAGGCTGTCGAACTGGTGAGGGGCATCGGTGGCGGCCCCGTCGAGCAGGAGGAAGCTGCCAGCCCACTCGAAGATCTCGAGCGTCCGATCGCGCGGTGAGGCATGCCCCGGGCCCGGATAACGTCGCACTCCCTCTGATCGAACCAAGGCCGCCACGGACGGGAAGGGGCCCCCGACGGTTACCGGAACCTCCTGATAAAAGAAAAAGACATCACCGACCTGGACTACGTCGGCGTCGGGAACCGACAGGACCTTCTTGCCGCTCTCCCCGATGATCCGGTGGAGGAAGGCTACCAGGCCTGCGCTATCTGCGATGCGGAGGTTCATCGCGCGCCTCCCGTGGCGGTGTCGTCGTCGTCTCGGCGCGTGTTCGACGAAGAGCACTCCCGAGCGCGCTCGCCCAGGTACTGGCACATCTCTCTGAACCGGGTGAGAGGATCGACCTGTTCCTGCATCGCCCGGCAGTACCGCTGAGCGGCCACGGTACGATCCGGGCTCCAACCCGCGGCCGACAGGTTCAGCCGCACCGCGACCTTGGCCCACTCAGCGAGGAGGTCCATGGCCCGACCCATCGAGTTGAAGGACTTGGTGAAGATGTGCACCGCCACCGGGTCGTCCACCTGCTCCGGCTTGAGCACCCAACCACCGTGGAGCGAGTGCCGTCCGATCGGCACCGCGTATCGACCGAGGCGACCGTTGAGGAGGCCCACCTGCTCCTTGCATTCAGGGCAGAACCATACCGACCACCTGGAGCCGCTCCGTAGGGGGG
>CALJKZ010000581.1 GCA_937983085.1 uncultured Gemmatimonadales bacterium | reverse complement strand
ACGAGGACCACGAAGCCTCGGGGCACATAGTCCCCGTAGACGGCGACGTCGTCCTTGCCAACCTGATCACCGAACTCGCCGAGAGGGGCGTCAATCTCACGTCCATGCAACGGGCGGCCGAGGAGCATCCGGAGTTGGTCCGCGAGCACCTCGCCACCGAGGCCGTGCCGCCGGAGGAGGGCAAGTTCGCCGCCCTCAACGCCGCACTGTGGACCGACGGCATCTTCTTGCACGTGCCGAAGGGTGTGAAGCTGGACCTGCCGGTTCGGGTCACGCGCTCGTTCACCGAATCCGGAGCGGCGTACTTCAGCCGGGTCCTCATCGTCGCCGAGCCCCACAGTCAGGTCTCGTACGTCGACGAGGTCATCTCCGACGACTTCGAGCGGCAGACCTTCGCCTCCACGGCGGTGGAGGTGGTGGCCCAGGACGGCTCCCAGGTGCAGTACGTCGCCCTGCAGCGCCTCGGCCGGAAGGGCTTCTATCAGTCCGTTCAGCGGACCCTGGCCCGCCGCGACTCGCGGCTCGACACGCTGAACGTGGCCATGGGCGGCTCCGTCACGCGCGTCGACCTCAACGCCCGACTCCTCGGCCCCGGGGCCAACTCGGACATGCTGGGGCTGTACTTCGGCGACGAAGACCAGCACTTCGACTTCAATACCAGCCAGGACCACGAGGTCCCTCACACGGGCAGCGATCTTCTCTACAAGGGCGCGCTCGACGGGAAGAGCAGAGCGGTCTTCCGGGGCATCATCCGCGTGCACGCGGGGGCCCAGCAAACCGACGCGTACCAGACCAACCGGAACATCCTCCTCTCCCACGGGGCCCGCGCCGACTCCCTGCCGAACCTGGAGATCGAGGCGGACGACGTGAAGTGCTCCCACGGAGCGACCGTCGGACAGCTCGACGAAGAGGCGAAGTTCTACCTCATGAGCCGAGGGCTCGAAGAGACCCAGGCCGAGCGCCTCGTGGTCACCGGCTTCCTCGGTGAGGTCCTCGCCAGGCTTCCCCTCGGCGGGGTCGTGGAGAAGGTCAACCGTGTCATCGAGCAAAAGCTGGCCCAGCACTCCTGAGCCGGACCACCGGCATCCCTGACGTCGAAGGCGGGTTCGGATCCGAACCCGAGAACCGAGGAGAAGCAGCGTGGCCAATTGGGTGAAAGTCGCAGCCCTCGCGGATTGTCCGGAGGGCGAGCTCAAAGGCGTCGGGGCCGACGGGGTCCGCATCGTCCTGGCCAACGTCGAAGGCGACATCTGCGCGCTCCTCGACCAGTGCTCCCACGAAGACTATCCGCTCTCCGACGGTGAGCTCGACGGGCGGGAAGTCGTGTGCATGTACCACGGAGCCCGCTTCGATGCGTGCAGCGGAGCACGAAAGACCCTCCCGGCCATCCGGCCCGTTCGAACCTTCCCCGTGGAGATCCGGGACGGCGACGTCTACGTCGACGTGGAGTAGCCACCCATGACGGTCCAACCCTTCGATCCCAGGGTCCTACGCCGCGACTTCCCGACGCTGGACCAGCTCGTTCACGGGAAGCCGCTGGCCTACCTGGACAACGCGGCCACGTCACAGAAGCCCAAGCGCGTACTCGACGCCCTCGACGACTACTACGAGCGCGACAACGCCAACGTGCACCGCGGCATCCACGAGCTTTCGCGCCGTGCAACGGTGGGATACGAGGAAGCGCGGGAGAAAGTGGGTCGCTGGATCAACGCCGCCGAATCAGCGGAGGTCATCTGGACCAAGGGCACCACCGAGTCGCTGAATCTGGTGGCCATGGCGTGGGGCCTGGACCACGTCCACGAGGGCGACGAGATCCTCATCTCCGTCCTCGAGCACCACTCCAACATCGTCCCCTGGCAGATCTTGGCGAGGCGCCGCGGCGCCATCCTCCGCTACATCGAGATCGATGACCAGGGTCGATGGATCCTCGACGATCTGGACACCCTCATCAACGACCGGACCCGCATGGTGGCCATCTCCCACGTGTCCAACGCGCTGGGAACCATCAATCCGGTGCAGACGGTCATCGAGGCGGCCCACCGCGTCGGCGCCGTGGTGGTCGTGGACGGAGCCCAGGGAGCGGTACACACGAAGGTGGACGTCCAGGCGTTGGGAGCCGACTTCTACGCCTTCAGTGGGCACAAGATGTGCGGCCCCACGGGCACCGGGGTGCTCTGGGGCAAGCGTGAACTCCTGGAGGAGATGTCTCCGTACCAGGGCGGCGGAGAGATGATCAACGTCGTAAGCCGCGACGAGAGCACCTGGGCCGCGCTGCCCCACAAGTTCGAGGCGGGCACACCCAACATCGCCGGAGCCATCGGGTTCGGAGCCGCCGTGGACTACCTGGCCGACGTGGGCATGGACGGAATCATCGCCCACGAGAAGGCGCTCCTCGAGTACGCCCTGGGGCGGCTCGATGAGATCCCCGGAATGACCATCTACGGCCCGCGATCCCTGGAGGAACGGTCGGCCGTGATCTCCTTCACGTTGGGCGACGCCCACCCTCACGACATCTCCACCATTCTCGACGCCGAGGGCGTCGCTGTCCGAGCCGGCCATCACTGCGCCCAGCTCGTGATGCAACATTTCGGGGTGTCGTCGACGGCCAGGGCTTCGTTCTACCTGTACAACGTCCAGGAGGACGTGGACCGGCTCGTGGAGGGATTGGGCGAGGTGGCCCGAATCTTTGCCTGACGAGCGGCTCATCGCCGCGCCACGTGTTGGACCGGCCCTAGTGCCGATTCGTCACCTGCACCTTACATTTGCGCCCCGCGAACCCCATGCCGAAGCCCATGGAAACTCCGCAGCTCAGCTCGCTCTACCAGCAGCTCATCCTCGAGCACTACCGGAACCCCCGGAACAAGTCCGAGCTCGACGGGAAAAGCGTGGAGATCCACATGGCGAATCCTGTCTGCGGTGACGAGATCCGGCTTCAGCTACGCATCGAGGGCGACGAGATCGCCGAGGCCAAGTTCGTGGGTCAGGGCTGCTCCATCTCCCAGGCGTCGGTGAGCATGATGACGACCCTCCTCCAGGGTCGGAGCCTGGACGACGCAGGAACCCTCGCCCGTCGCTTCACCGACATGATGCACGGCGACGAGGACGCGGCGAAGGACAAGGCTCTCGGCGACCTCCGGGCGCTCCAGGGCGTAAGCAAGTTCCCCGTTCGCATCAAGTGCGCGCTGCTCGGCTTCGACGCCCTCCAAGAGGCGCTGAAGAAGGAAGTCAGCGGAGGGACCAACTGACCTCGGTCGAAGTCCACTCGGCTCATCTACCGGAGACGCGCGCCGGGCCCATCACCATCTGGACGTCGGCGAGAGGCGTGCGCCGGATCGAGTTCGGCCGCCTTCCGAAGGACCGGAATACCGACGAGCCTTCGGAGTGGCCCGAGGACCTTCGCGAGGCGGTTCGGCAGGTGCAGGCGTACTTCGACAAGAGTCTGCGGGCCTTCGAGTTGGACCTGGACTTCGGGGACGTCACCACAGACTTCCAGCGCGACGTGTACGAGCGCCTCCTCGCCATCGAGTACGGACACGTCACGTCGTACGGCAAGATCGCCCAGGAGTTGGGAACACCCGATCAGGCGCGGGCCGTCGGCCAGGCCGTGGGAGCGAATCCCATCCCGGTCATCGTCCCGTGCCACCGCGTGGTAGGCTCCGACCGGCGGCTCATCGGCTTCTCCGGGGGTCTCGCCGCCAAGGTCTCACTCCTCAAGCTGGAGGGTGTGGACGTCGACGGTGTCAGCGCGAACAGCCGGGTCCACCCTGAGGTCATTCCGCTGGACCTCTAGCTCCTAACTGGGCCTGCAACTCTTCCTTGGACCTCTCCCCGCGCCCGGCCTACTCGTGGATCCGGGTGGAGTCGGGCGTGAGCTGTCGAAGGCTGTCCTCGAGCTTCATGTACCACGGGTCGGCGACCGTGTCCCGGTAGAAGTACAGGATGAGCTCCCGCTCCTCGATGCGTTCGTTCAGGAGGAGCTTCGCCCTCACCCGCAGCTTCACCCGTGCCCGCAGGCCGCTGCTGTCCAGCTCGGCGAAGACCACCTCGTAGTCCATGATGTCCAGCGCTTCCGGCTTCACGGCGAAGAGACGCTGGATGAGGAAGGGAATGTCGACGGTGTCGATGAGCTCCGGGGCGTGGTACGCCGCGGCCTTCTGGAAGTCCTTGAACTGGACGTCTTCCATGAACTGGAGGGCGGTTCGCCTCAACTCGCCCCGGTCTCCTCCCAAGGGAAGCCCGAGGGTGGCGAAGGCGGCGCCGGACACGTGGGCCACGGCGAGGTAGCCGCCGAGGAGTGCGGCGAGAATCACCAGGATGCTCACGATCTTGTTCACGGTGCCACCTCCGCTCTCGCGTCGACTACGTCACCACCTCGCGACGCGGCATCGTCGCCAGCGTGGCTGCTCCGATGAGGAGAGCCCCCATGGCGAAGAGGACCACCAGAGCCAGCGCCACCATGTGCCACCGGGGCTCGAGGGCGGTGCTCTCCTCGAACACCCGATACGCCCAATGCACCGGCATCAGCTTCTCCACGGTGGCGACGACGTCGCTGTAGAGAGTATCGGGAATGGCCAGCTCGGAGAACAGGATTTGTGGAAGGAGCAGGAGGGGCACGGCGAAGACCGCTCGCTCCTGGGTCGAGGCCAACGCGCTTACGAGTAGGCCGAGACCCGTGCCCGCGAGCGATGCCCCGAAGAGCGCCAGCAACTCCAGGGGCATGGGTCCCCTCAGCGACAAGGACCACTCCACGGTGCCCTGGAGCAGGATGACCTGCACGGCCCCGAGGCCGGCGAGCACCCGCGCCTTGGACAGGACGTAGTCCCGCGGGCGCACGCCGAACAGTCGCTCACGCTCGAAGATGGCGCGCTCCTTCACGATCTCCCTACAGGCGTTGATGCAACCGAACCAAACCGCCGTCAGGCAGAGCACGAAGTACAGGGCGGGCGTGTCGCGCTCGATGGAGCCCCACACGACCGCGCAGAGGAAGCCGATGAGGGGCGCCTGAAGGAGCAGGAGCAGAAGGCCCCCCGGCTCACCCAGGAGCGTCGCTCGGTAGCGCGCGGCCAGTACGGTGACCGGAGGGCGGGAGTCGGGGACCGACGTCACGGGTTGGTCACGCGCCGGGTCGGCTGAGGAATCGGCGTTGGTCGGGGTCGGCGCCCGCCGTGAGACGCCACGCCGACGGCGTGAGCTTGTCCAGCTGCTGGAACAGCGCCGCGTACCGATCCACCCGGAAGAAGTCGAGGGCCTGGCGCGGCGG
>CALJKZ010000580.1 GCA_937983085.1 uncultured Gemmatimonadales bacterium | reverse complement strand
ACCGAGTCCCCCAGGGTCACCGCCGAAATGGCGGAGCCAGGAACCGTGCGTCAGCACGATGGCCCGCGGACCGTCGTCCCACGCCTCCTCGTCGGTAAAGAACCGCCCGACGACCGGCTCCACCCCGAGGACCGACAGGAAGTTCTCGGTGACCCTCAGGCGGGTCACCCTCGCCGGGGTGTCTCCCGACATGAGCGTGTGGTCACCATCCCGGTCGAAGAGATGGTAGCCGGCGACGTCCTCCAGCTGGCTGGATTCTGCGCGCATCCGCACCACGTGTCCCACCTGGACACTGATGGATGAGAGCTGCTGGCCACGGCCGAAGTCTCCGTTGGAGACCCACACCAGGCGGTCGTGCTCGTCGAACGGGAGCGCTCGGATGAGCAGGGCCTGGACGACGCTGAAGACCGTGATGCTCGCGCCGATCCCCAGCCCGACGATGAGGACCGAGAATACGGAGAAGCCCGGATCTCTCCGAAGCGACCGCAGGGCCATCCGGACGTCGCGGGCGGGACCTTCCATGGCAGGTCCCTTCGAACCCGGAAAACGGTCGTCCACCCCTTTGGACCGCCGCGTGAACCGGTACCCCACACCCACGATCAGGAGATCTGCGGCGACGCGCATCCAAACCGTGGCCCGTCCCCACCATGACCGACCCGCTGCGTAGCTTGAGCCGAGCTCGATGATCTCTTCACCGTGCTCCGCCCTGAAACGCTCGGGCAGGACGGCCAGCAGAGAATGGATCCACCCCGGTGGGCGCCTCACGCCCCCGCATCTCCCAGACGCTCCTTGGCGACCTGCGCGAGCTCGGCCAGGCGCCCCGCTTCCTCTGCGAGTCGACGACGCCCTGCCGGCGTGATGGCGTAGTACTGCTTGCGAAGGCTTTCACCCTCCGGTCGCTCGTCTCCCGTCAGCGGCGCGGCGAAGCCCTCCTCGACGAGCTCGTCCAGGGCCCGGTACAGCGTGGCCGGCCAGAGCCGAAGTTCACCATCGGTTCGATCGAGCACGTCCGCTGCGATGGCCGAGCCGTGGAGGTCCTTCTCCGCCAGGGCGAGAAGGATGTGGAACCAGTTCCGACGAAGCATGACCGCCCCCACTATTGTATCATACGTTTATATCATACGTGCTTATATCACATATGATGATATGCGGTCAGCACATCATAAGCGCAAGTGTCCGTGGTGCATGCAGGCTCTCGGGAGAGCCGAGGGCCCGAGGAGAGGCCAGGCGCGCCCGAGCTACCCCTCTTCCAAGCGGGCCTGCTCGTCACCCGGCTCCAACGCCGGGCTGGCTCTGCGCGCCATGGCGAGGGTCCCTCCCGCTGCACCTGCGCCCATGGTCACGAGGATGACCAGATTCCCGATGGCGTCTGCCGTGGACCACGCCGACCAGGCGTTCAGGGCAAGGAGGCCGAAGAGCGCGAGGCCGCCGACTGCCCCTAGAGCGGCCACGCGCGGGATGGAGATCTCGTCGAACGTCCGCTTCCCGGAGGTGAGGGCCAGCCCGCCGGAAAAGACGACACCCACGGGGAACGCCCAGGCCGCGGCTCGAAATCCCATGAAGATCATCTCCACGACCTCGGCCGATGACATGGCGCCGGGGAGGAGCCAGGCGACGCCAGCGACGACAGCGGACACGGCGGCGACGACCACGCTGAACGTCAGCCCCGTCCCCAACATTCCGCGTAGCAGTCTCAACCACCGGGGCATCGACGACTCCTTCTTCTGCTGGCTCGTGGAACTACTTTGTGTCGCAAAGTGCATGCGGGATCCGCCCAGTGTCAACGATGCCGGTCGGCGATCAACTCTTCCCGAAGTGCTCCATGATGGCCGCGGCGTACTTGATGCCCTGGAGGTACTTGTCCACGTGGATGTTCTCGTCGGGGGCGTGGAGGTTCGCCCCGGGATTGGCGAAGCCCGTGAGGACGCAGGGGATCCAGACATGGCGAAGGATCGCTCCCTCGGCGGAAACGCCGTTCACCACGGGTAGCTCTCCGTAGACCTCGGTAGCTGCGGCGATGATCGCCTGACTGATGTCCTCCTTAACCGAGATCTTGTACGGCGGTTCGGCGCCGTCGAAGGCCTCGACCTCGATGTGGCCGAAGCCGTGCTTCTCGAGATGGGCCTTCAGCTTCCGGATGGCATCGGCGGGCTGGATGTTGGGGATGAGTCGGAAGTCCATCCTCACTCTGGCCTCGTTGGGGATGATGGTCTTCCGACCGGGGCCGGTATAGCCGGCGATCATCCCCTGGATGTTGGCCGTGGGCTCGTACGTCCGGGCCCGGATGGCATCGACGCCGTCGCGGCCCAGGGCGAACTCGGAGATGCCCCACTCCTCCTTCAGAGCGCCGAGGTCCACGCGAGCCGCCTTGTCGGCGAGCTTCTCCTCGTCGTCGTTGCCCATTTCCCATATTCCCT
>CALJKZ010000579.1 GCA_937983085.1 uncultured Gemmatimonadales bacterium | reverse complement strand
CGCGACTCGAGGGCGAGGGGGCGCCACAGTTGAGGCGCCTGCCAGCTGAGATCTTGCTCGGGTTGGCGAAAATCCGCCGGCATCACGCCGGCGACGCGGTGCGGACGACCATCGACGCGGATGGTCCCGGCCAGGATGCTCGGATCGCCTCCGAATCGCCGGACCCATAGGGAGTGACTGAGAACGACCTGGTCTTCGTCGAGGAGCACACCGTCGTCCGTGTCGAATCCGGAGCCCAGGAGGGGACTCACGCCGAGCACGTCGAAGAAGTGGGGAACGACCTGGCTGGCGGCGACGCGCTCGGCCACGTCGTCTCCCGACAAGGTGGCGAAATCGACGTTGAACGCCGCCACGTCCTCGAAGGACTGGGCCTCGGCCCGCCACGTCCAGTAATTGCCGGGGGCAACGGTGGTGATGGCACGGGTGTCCCGGCCGGTCTCCCAGACATGGACCACCTCGTCAGGGCGCTCGTACGGCAGCGGCTGGAAGAAGTGGGCGTGGACCAGGGTGAAGATGGCCGCGTTGGCTCCGATCCCGAGGGCGAGGGTCAGCACCACCAGGGCCGTGAAACCCGGACGGTTCACGCATCCGCGCAGCGCCAGTCGAACGTCCGATTCAAGGTCCGCGATCCACCCCATGGCACTCCCTCCCGTACTCGTGTCCGTCCATCGGCGGACCTCCAGGGCCCGCCACGCGAATCCCCACACCTGGCGTCGGTACCACCACCGCGCGGCGCCAGCCCCGTCTCGACGCGCCCGAGCTTCGAACGCCTCGCGGAGTTCCTCGTCCGCCATCCCCCGCTCGATGCGAGGCACCACCAGCCACAGAAGTCGTCTCGCCAGCGGAGGCGGCCCGGGGCCCCGGTCCACGGAAGGTCCCGACACGATGCGACCTAGTCGTCCAGGACGGGCTCGAGGCCGTCCCAGAGTCGAAGCATGGCGCGCCGCGCGGACTTGAGCGGCTCGACGGCGGCTTCGGTGAGTGCGAAGTAACGGCGTCGATGGACCTCGCCGCTGTCCTCGGGCTTCTGGATCCTCGACCTCAGCAACCCCTTCGCCTCGAGTCGCCTGAGCGCCACGTAGACCGCCGCCGTGGCCACCTCCCGACCCGTCCTCTCCTCCAACTCCGCAACGATGGCCACCGAGTACGACTCCCCACCGAGCCGCAAGATCACGAGAAGGACCTGCTGCTCGAATTCACCGAGGGATGTGCGCGTCATGGCGGAATCGTCCGCGGGAGGGCCAGGTCCGGCGACAGCCGAGTTGTATAGCGTTGTTATACATGAGACGGGAGATGGGGGCTAGGGGTTGGAACCGACCGCCGATCCCGCCCCGCCCTGCCCTGGCGACGGGAGGCTGGCGACCTCGCCGCCCCATCCCTACGATCGACCTCGCCGGTCCATCCCTACGATGGACCTCGCCGCTGCCATCGGCCTCGCCACACCACCGCTCCTTTCCCTCCCCGCCCCATGACCCGTACGCCGAAGGCCCTCCTCCCTCTCGAGCCCCGCCCCACGCTCCGTGCGACACTCCTGGTCGGTCTGGCTGCCGCAAGCCTCGCCTTGATGTGCCCAGCCGCCGACGCGGCGGCTCAGGACCCGGGGCGCTTCGACCTGCTCATCCGCGGTGGTCGCATCCTGGACGGGACGGGCAACCCGTGGTTCCGAGCGGATATCGGCGTTCGGGATGGACGCATCGCCGCCCTGGGGCTGTTGGATGGCGCGCGGGCCGATCGAATCATCGATGCCACCGGCCGGTACGTGTCGCCCGGCTTCATCGACATCCACTCCCATGCCGACGACGGCAGCGCCGACATCGGCGGGGCCACCATCCGCACGGACTCCTTGCACCGGAAGGCCGCGCCCAACGTCGTCTCCCAGGGGGTGACCACGGTGGTGGTGAACCACGACGGTCGATCGCCCTGGCCCATCGGCGACCAGCGTGCCCTCCTCGAACGCCAGGGCGTCGGGCCCAACGTCATGCTCATGGTGGGACACGGAACCGTCCGTCGTCGAGTGCTGGGCGACGACTATCAACGCCCCTCCACCGACGCAGAGGTGGAAGAGATGAGCGCCCTGGTTCGGCAGGCGATGGACGAGGGTGCGGTGGGGATGTCGGCCGGCCTCGAGTACACGCCCGGTCGGTGGAGCACCACCGAAGAGGTGGCACGAATAGCCGAGGAGTTGGTCCCGTACGACGGCGTGTACATCTCCCACGAGCGGTCGGAGGGAGCCGACCCCATGTGGTACTGGCCGAGCCAGGACGAACCCGGCCCTCCCACCCTGCAGGATGCGGTGCTCGAGACCATCGAGATCGGACGCCACTCGCGAGCCCGAGTCGTCGCCTCCCACATCAAGGCGAAGGGTGCCCACTTCTGGGGATCCAGCGCGAGCGCCATCCAACTCATCCAGCGAGCCCGCGACGAGGGGGTACAGGTCTTCGCCGACCAGTACCCGTACCCCACCTCCGGCTCCGACGGCAACACAGTCCTCATCCCGCGTTGGGCCACCGCCGCGCCTCCAGGGTCCGGAGGGTCTTCACCCGGGCCCGCGGAGATGCTCCGCCGTAACCTCGCAGATGCCCAGCGGGAGGGCATGATCCGCAAGGACGTCGCCCACGAGATCCGACGTCGAGGCGGAGCCGATCGCGTGGTCGTCTTCGAGTACCCGCGCCAAGAGTGGGTCGGCCTGAGCCTGCAGGAGATCGCCGACGCGCAAGGCGTCGACCCCGTCCAGATGGCCATCGACCTCGCTCTGAACGGCGACCCCGACCGTCGAGGGGGTGGGCGGCTTCGCGGCTTCTCCATGTCGGAGATCGATGTCGAGAACTACGCGGCCCAGCCGTGGGTGGCCACCGCTTCCGACGGGGGGATCGCCATTCCCGAGGACGGGTCGGTGCACCCGAGGTTCTACGGCACCTTCCCCCGGAAGATCCGGCACTACGCCCTGACCGTCGACGCGCTCTCCCTCGAGGCGGCCATCCGCTCCCAGACCTCTCTTCCCGCCCGGATCATGGGTCTCCAGGACCGCGGAGAGATTCGCGTGGGGCACTGGGCGGACGTGGTGATCTTCGACCTCGAGACCCTCGCCGATCAGGCCACGTTCTTCGAGCCCCACCAGCATGCTACCGGCATCGACCACGTCCTGATCAACGGCGAAGCGGTGGTGGAGAACGGCGAGATCCTGTACCGGCTGCCCGGAAGGGTCATCGCTTCCCAGCGGGGTGGAGTCCCCGTCTCCGACCGTCCCTGAGCGCCCCGCCCATTCCGCCTGACACGTTCTTTTCTACTTGACAGGCTCCGTTGGCGTCTAGCCCGCGCCTCGTAGGTGGGAAATCATTGCTCGAAGCGGCAAGCATGGCCGACCCACGAGTGCCCCATGTGTGCGGAAGCCTTGTCTGACGGGCCTTCTCCCCGGGGCACGCTTCTCGCCTGAAGCACCCGATCGAACGATACCCGCCACCGATGTGCGGTGCGGGAGAACCATCGAACGGGAGCAGCCCTGTGAGAACACAACGCTGGCTTCGCCTCATCGTGGGCGCCCTGGCGCTCATCGGGTGCGAGCGGAGCTCCGTCGTCATGACGGGACCCGCGGTGGATGAGTTGTGGCTCGGGCCGGACGTAGTCGCGTCGCCCGAGGAGATCACGTCGTTGGCGGATCTCACCATCGACCCCGTCGTGCTGGACGTCACGTCCCAGAGCAAGGACGGTGTCGTAGCCGAGGCGTTGGAGAGCTTCGGAGCCGGCATCCTCATCGACCCGGCACCCTCGTTCCTTTCGTTCGAGCTCACCCTGGGCTCGGTCTACGGAGGGACTCCGCCGAGCCCGAGTCTGGAAATCGATCCCGACGCCGAGCTCGTGCGGGAAGTGCTCGACCTGTACCGGGACCACGCAGCGATGACGCTCTTCGGCGTCGAGCGTGACGCGCTGAGTCCCTTCACTCAACCCAACGGATCGTGATCGAAAGATCTTCGTCGGAGATGCAGTCCATGAATACGCACACCCGTACCATCCACCTCTTCACGCGCGTCGGCCTGCTGGCCTTCCTGGCAGCCCTCGCGGTGCCGGCTCAGGGTCTCGCCCAGAGCGCCGAAGAAGAAGAACTCGCCGCGGCGATGCGGGCTCTCGGGCCCGTGACGTCGATCAACGACGACCCCAACCCGAACATCGAGCCGGGAATGCTCTACGCGTGCTACATCCCGCGTTTGGGGTTGGTCTACCGAATTAAGGCCGAGGGTCTGCGCAGCCGGTGTCATTCCAGCCGCCACGTGCCCTTCCAATGGTCCGAGGGAAGCACCCCGGGCGGGAGCGGCGCCATCGGCCCCATGGGTCCCGAAGGTCCCATGGGACCGCAGGGTCCCGCAGGCCCCCAGGGCGAGCCCGGGCCCCAAGGTGAGCCCGGAGCCGCCGGTGAAGCCGGCCCTCCAGGCGAGACGGGCCCCCGGGGCGAAACCGGGCCCCAGGGTCCGGCAGGCCCTCGCGGTGAGCAGGGCCTCCGCGGTGACGTACGCCCCGCCGGGGCCACCGGCCCGGC
>CALJKZ010000578.1 GCA_937983085.1 uncultured Gemmatimonadales bacterium | reverse complement strand
ATTCGAGCCTAGATCGGCGCAACTAGTGGGAGAACTAGTGGGAGGGCCCCGGGCGACCACGGAGGCGGTGCCGAACACGCGGACGGCTACCACCGCCAGGCGACCGCCGAGAACGCGCTCTTCCGAGACAAGTCGGTGCTCCGCCCGCGGCTGAGGGCGCGGGACCGACGGGCGCAGGAGGTCGACGTGACACTCCCCTGCAACGTGCTCAACCGGATGCGCAACTTCGCGCGCCCGGTCTCGCGGGCGAACGGCGTGTAGACGGTGCGGTCGAGTGAGAGCGCAATGACGCGTACGGAGTCATGCGCCAACGCCGAAGAATGCGGACATTAGATCATCCTCCAATGAGTCCCAAGACCCAACGAAGATGTCGCCGGACTTGAAATCGAGATCAAGGGGAATCTTGGACTCGTCAAGAGCGCGAACGACGGACAAGCGCTCGCCCATTGGCCTCACCCCTATCCGCTCCCCGCTACTCACCGTCGTTACCACCTCCATGCACCGAGGCGGCCACAGATCGTCATCAGGCTCTGGCTCGATGTCGATGTAGCGAAGTGCGTAGAAGCGCCCGTCCCCTAGGTCGAAGAACGTCGGATCCAACCGCGGCCCCTGCTTCTCCCAAGCGCGAGCCGCACGGATCGCCGTAACGCGCTCGACTTGCACTCGACCGTCACTAAGATCGGCCCGAAGGAGACGCGCCCGGCTCTCACCCTCGGCGATGTGCCGTGCCAGTTCCCGACGAGCGCGCCTGAAGTCCGAAATGTATCGCCACGCCACCCACGAGGTCGCCGCGATCGGCACTACCCAGCCCCACGGCGCCCAGGCCGCTCCAATAACAAGCGTGGGGACAATGGCTGGCACGAGGCATCCGAGGTGAACGCGGCAGTCCGGACGAGCTTCCCGCTCCGCTTCGGCGAGACTGATTTCGGACTCCAACTTCCGGCGCTCGGAAGGGAGCATCTGCCGCATCCCAAGCGCATACCCGATTGGATCGTTAGGAATTGCCATGCAGCATCTCCGCGCGACCGCCTGTTCCATACATGACTAGTCGACTCAAGAACGCGACCCACGAGTTTCGTGTCGAGCGCGCATTGTCCGGCGGCGCCGCAGACGCCGGTACCTGAGCCGATCCTGTGGTGAGCGGGAGATCCTGCCCGTGCCCGCGTTGGCCGAGGTCTGCCGCTTGCAGGCCAGACATCGAAACGCACTATCGGTCCGGTGCATTCGCACGAGCAAGTCGAACGCCACGTTCCGGTCGGGCAGCGGCCCACGAACTCGCAGAGCGTGCGCGGGAGACTGGCTACAGTCACATCGCAGGCTCGCGACGCCCACAGCCAGCGCACCCGCGGCTCCCTGAGTCAACCCGACACGCATGCCTCGGGCTCTACTTGGCCTTCGACTCGATAATCACTCGCAAGACCAACCTCTCACCCTCGTTGACGAACTCCGCGCCCAGGTAGCGATACGTCGACGACAGAGTTGGGTTGAGACCGGCCCATGCATCGATCGCCCTGAGCGAGAGAACGCTCCTACCCGTCACGCGATCCACATACCTCAGCTCTGATATCAACACTTGCTCGCTGCTCGCGTCAATTCCGGCCCTCCTGAGCGCGGCACCGATTGACCCCCCGACTGACCGATTGACGGACGAGTCCAGCAACTGCAGAAGGGCGGAGTCCCCACCGAGCGCTAACTCTAGCACATGATCGACATCGACGCTCTCAGATCCAAGGATTCCGGAGACCCTCTGAACCCAATCGTCCGGTGGACTCACACCATTTGAGGCGCGATACAGATCCTGAAGCTGACGTAAGAGCGCCTTCCGAGACTCGCGAGCGACCCGGCCTCCTGGAGTGACCACACGACCAGATCCGATCGCGACTGCTAGGCGTCGCAACTTGTCTACCAACTGCTGCCAGCGCGCCGGATCTTGGAACATCCAACTGCGCTGACGAGCCGACTGGCGTATTGTCAACCTCGCACCGCTGCCAGCGTTTCTCGTCAAACGTATCAGCGACCGTAGGCCCTCAGTCAACTCGTCTCGGGTAGCAGCGAGACCGGGTCGCGAGCTCACGGGGGCAATTGCTCCAGCACGCAGTCGGTTCACCTGCTCCCTGAGGCCTGCGGGCAAGGATAGTGCACCCAACAGTGCGCCGAGACCCGCTGACATGCTCGTTTCGCGCGCAAGCCCTCCCCAGTCGAAGTCCTCTACGCTCGCCGCTTGTGACAAGAGATTGAACAGCATGCCAGAGAGAGCGCCCGCAGAGGCGCCATACACGAGGCCCTGCACGATCACGCTGGCCTCCGTGAGGTAGGCCGACACGATTGCTGCACCAGCAAGGTGCCCAACTGCACCGGTCGCGAGAATACCAAGACCGAATAGAGCAATCTCCTCCCACGTCATTTTCGACATTTTCTCGTGAAGCAGGTGCTTCACAACACCGGAGTCTACGCGATGTTCTGCGCGTACTACGTCCGCGAGCAGGCCCACGACGGCAGCGGAGTGCTGCTTCGCACTTCGCGCTGCGCCCACTCCCTCGAGGCCAAATCGGTCAATCTCATCGGAGTAGAGCGGAACGATGCCGCGAGAGTAGTAGAGGCTACGGTATCGGTTGTACACCGAGTCGATCGATGGAAGCGCGAACGTAGTGGCCCCGTAGAATCCTTGGACCGGCCAGTCGATCGCTCGCGCGATATAGTCGGCGCGCTCGGCCGCTCCGATCACGGCGGCGGCATCGTAGAGCGACGCGACGCCAGCCGCCCGCATTGCATTGAACGCTTCGAGGGCCTGGATCCAGTCCAGCTCTGCGAGGCGAAGCGTGATATACTCCCGACCCCGTGCATCAGCCGCCGACGTACCGAGCTCGGCGTCTCTAGCGGCCACGCGAATTGCGTACACGGCCGCAAGAGCGCTGGCTTGGACGTGATCGGCCACGGCGTCGCGAACCTGCACCCAGAACCTCTCTCGTTCGTCACGGGACAGCCGACCGACCTTGAATGGCTCGAAACGACCTTCTGCAAGCCGCTGCCAGATCCGGCGGCTTATTTCCCGCCAGCGCTTCCGGTAGATCCTCTCGAACAGCCCCTGAATTTCGGGGTCATCGAATTCGAGTGATGGCAGAGGCGGGTCGAGTTCGGGCGGCCCACTGATAGGCTCGACACTCTCCGCTTCGACACCGGCCTCGCTATCATCCACAGCGCCGTCGTCTCCTCTCTCGGGATCGACTCGACTGCCGCCGGCTCCGGTGCCCAGGCCGTCAGGGACCTTGCCTTTCGAGCCTCCCGCGGTTCCGTTGCCGTCGTCGTCGCCCGTTCCGGTGTCGTCACCATCTTCGTCGGACACATCGATCGACCACCACGGCTCGCACTTGCACTCCGGCACGCCTCCGGCCGCGACGCACTTGCCCTCGTACTCGAGATCCCTGCATCGCGAGCCCACGTGAGCGCAACTGCAGGGATGGACGGCCTCGTCGCCCGGAAGACCGGTCCCGTTGCCGAGCGGACCGCCGATCGGGGCGTCGTCTCCGACGTGGGAGACCATCGCGCCGCCCCGCTGTTCGTCGAACGTCAGCTCAAGCCACGTGTCGATCAGGCGCGATGCACGGTCGAGCATCTCTCTCGACTTCCCGAGGAGCCCGTACTTCGCCGCACGCTCGGCGCGCCGAATCAGGTCACGGGCTTCCTCAAGGGCTTCCTTCGCCTCCCTCTTCGCCTTGATCAGCTCCTTCAATCCGGCAGCGGAATTTGGGTCGCTCGGGTCGTCATCCGCGGTCTCAGGCGTCGCGTCGAGTTGATCCTCAAGGGCGTCGATCTCGTCATCTAGGGCGTCGAGAGCACCATCGAGCGCGGAGCCGAGAAAGCGGGACCAACCGAGCAGCCCTGCTCGGTCGTCGCTCTTGCTGAACTCGCCCGGTCCTCCATACGCGGGGTCGTCCAGCAGCACCTGCAGCATGTGCCGCCCCAGTCCGTGCAGCCCGAATCTGACTCTGGCGCTCGCGTCAGCGAACTTGAACTCAGCAGCGTGGGCGCGAGACCTGGCGTCCTTCCGCAGCACGCTGTTTCGCGACTCGCCTTGCTTGCCCTGAAGCTCGCGGAGGAGCGCGCGACGCTCCTGGGCCGCATGCGCGCTGGCTCGCTTCTCACGGCGCTCGGCTTGGTATCCGGCCTCCCGATGCTCGCGAGCCACGGCCTCGGCGAACCGCTTGTTGAACATCTCCTCACTACCGAACGCAGCCCTGGCGCGTTCCTCGGCTTCGTTGCTGAAGAAGCCGTCGTCTGGCATCGCGAACTCGTCGCCTGGTAGGCCCGGCACGGGGAGCCCAGTTTCGAGCGCGAACTGCCGCGCAACCGCGAGGTCGAACCAATACGCTCCCTCACCGCCACCGCCGCCGCCGCCGGGCTTCGGCGCCGGGCGTCCTCGCGATCCCGCAAAGCCCTGCGAGAGCTGTGCGGCGCCGCCGCGCGATGCCTCGACCTGAGCAGATCGGAAGAGCACACGTCTGAACTCCAGTCACGTCCGCACATCTCGTA
>CALJKZ010000577.1 GCA_937983085.1 uncultured Gemmatimonadales bacterium | reverse complement strand
GCCAAGGTCAACTTTCCCCTCCCCGCCCCGCCCGACGACGAGAACGGAGGATAGCCATGCCGATGATGGAACAAACGGTGAAGTGCCCGATCTGCGGCAAGCCATACAAGGTTTACTCACACACGAGTGCGGACCAATCAGCGTGCCCCGCCTGTCAGCGAGAGGCCCGCAAGCAACAGCAGTGGATCCCCGGAAAGTGACTTACCGCGAGCACCCCTGCCCGAACGTAGAGGACTCCCGCGCTTGGCCCCGCCGCCGCCACATCCACTCGGCGGTTATCGCCGCGGTGTGCCTCGGCCTCGCGGGGCTGATCGTGTTCGGGGCGTACGCGGTGGCGGCTTGGAGGGGGTGGTGACCCTCCTCGAGCTCGCCGCCCTAGCCCTCTGGGCCTGGCTGTTCCTCGGCGCCCTCGCGGTCGTGCTGTTGGTGTGCGGGCTGGTGGGGGAGTGGAGGCGGGGGGTGGGGGGGTAGGTGGGGGAAGGCCAACCAATAGTCCTGTACTCCGGCGGCATCGGATCATGGGCTGCGGCCGACCGTCTTATAGAGCGGGGGCTGCGTCCGACCTTGCTTTTTACGGACACTCTCATTGAGGACGAAGACCTCTACCGCTTCCTTCGAGAAACCATTGATGACTTTGGTGAGGCAGCTTCCTTCGTCCGTCTAGCAGACGGCCGTACGCCGTGGCAACTATTCCGAGACGAGGGGTTCATTGGCAACACGCGAGCGGATCTGTGCTCGCGTGTCCTCAAAAGAGATTTGTCCAGAGCGTGGATCGACGCTCAAGGCGACTCACTTGTCGTCGCCGTTGGCATGGATTGGACAGAGATAAACAGATACGAACGGGCCGTGCCGCATTGGGATCCGCACCGCTTGATTGCCCCTCTGTGCGATCCGCCCTATTTGTCTAAGTCGCAGATGATCGCCGCGGTGAGAGAACGGGGGATTGACCCGCCGCGCCTGTACCGTATGGGATTCCCCCATAACAACTGCGGGGGGTTTTGCGTGAAGCAAGGGCATGGTGGGTTTCGTCTTCTTCTAAGAAAGATGCCCGAGCGCTACCTTGAGCACGAACGGGAAGAAGAGCGATTCCGAAGGGAAACCGGAAAGGACGTAGCGATACTGAGGGATCGTAGAGGCGGCGTGACCAAACCGCTGACGCTTAGTCAGCTTAGGGCACGAGAGGATGACAGCGACATCGACCAATCGACCATTGGCGGCTGCGGCTGCATGGCGGATTTTGACTAGCGGACGGTTCGCGTCTGGCGGTGATCCGGGGGGCGGATCTTTCGTCCGCCCGCTAGAAGTCCCCGCCGAGCTCGTCCCTGAGCGCGAACACCGCCTGGTCGTAGCTCGCAAACGGCCCGACCTTGCCGTGAAAGCCCGACTCCCGGAAGGCGTCGCAGAAGAATCCGTCATTGGCACGACGACACGAAGTGGGAGGGGCGACCGTCTCAAACAGCGCCGCTGCCTCGAGCTCGTCGGCGGTGAGATCGTCGGGCGGGCTGGTCGGGGCCTGCTTGCCGCCCCGGTCGAGGTAGTCGAAGAAGGCGCCCGCGGGCGTCTGCCCCTGGCCCTTCACGTTCTGCTTGTTGTCCTCGAACACCCACGGCAGCGGCAGCGGGTAGCGATCGTCCTCGGGCTTGACACGGGCGATCTGGGTGCCGGCGTTCGCGTGCTTGAGAGCCCGCCAGGCGATCGGGCCGGGCTGGCCGGGGGGTGGAGGTGCGGGCGGGTCGATTGGAGGCTCTGAGGGGCCATCCAGCTTGTCCGCGATGCCCTCCAGGGCCGCGAGGATCTCGTCTCCGTAGCGGGTAATGAGGTCGGCTAGGTCTTTGTTCGTGGTCTTAGCCATGTCAGTCCTCCCGCCTCAGTCTACGCCAACCGAACCGCGGGCGGCGGGATTCCAGTTCCCGGATGCGGGCCTCGAGGTCGTTCAGCTCCAACTGCGCCTCCAAGCTCCACTTGATCTGGTGGGAAACGTCGGACTCCAGCTTCCTGACCCGCGCCTCCAAATCCTCCACAGGCGGCGGGCCGGGGTCCGTTTCGTCCTCATCCGGGAACGCTACTCGGCAGGACTCGATCAGCCCCTCGGCGTCCTGACGATCCCCGCCCCCGTCCCATGTGTAGCAGGCGAGGCCGAGCTCGTCGCAGGCACGGACCTGCCCGCCCCAGGAGGTGAGTTCCGGGTCCACCGAGAGCAGCCGCCCGGATTCGAGATCGTCGGCCCTCGGGTCGAACGGGGAGCCGTTGATCCGGTGGGAGAGGACCGGGCGGACTTCGATGATGTCGCGCCAGAGGTTGCGTACGGCCCGCACGTCATCCACCGACCGCGCCGGCCACCCCGGCTCGAGCGGCTCCTTCACGTAGCAGGAGTGGGCGATGAAGTCGAGCGCCCCGAGCTGCGGGTGGACGATCAGCCTCGCGTACCGCCGCTGCAACCCCTCGACGCTCTCGCCCCTGACCGCGAACAGGTACAGGCCGACTTTCACTCCTGGCCAAAGCGCTCGGCAGGCCGCTACTGCCCGAAGCGCCGGCTCCATCATGGTGATATCCCGAGCCGGCTATAACTGCCCCTCAAGGTCGAGGATCACGGCGTCACGCGTCGGCCCCTCGTAGTTGTCGCGGAGGCTTTCCACGACCTCGCCGGGAGTGATTGCCTTCCATTTGGCCGGCATGTCCGGGTCGCGCTGGTCGATGCCGAGCTGTTGCATGTGGAGGCTCACCGTGTCGCACGGCAGAAGCGCCGGGTGGTCGGCGGGGCCGAGGGGGGATAGGTGGCGCTGGACGATGGACATGAGGCGTGGTGTGGTCATTCTTGGCTCCTAGGCAGGGTGTCCTCGAATCTGCGGTGCTGCTCTCCGACAACCTCGATATCGCCGCTCACCTTGCCCCCGAGCACCGCGAGGCGAAGCGCCAGGTTGTTGCCATCTCCTAGCTGGTGGTTCATCCAGCCGACGCACGGAAGCTCTTGGCCGGGCGGCGACTCATGGCAGGCCATGGCCACGCGCGTACCGCGCAAAGAGCCGGGGTCCGAGATGGTCGCCCTTAGAGCCCGGTGCATGTTCTCGCAGTAGCCGTTGGGAATGTCGCGCGGGTTGGTCGTGACCTTCCACGGGCAGCGGGCGCACTGTACGCGCGTCATTCTTGGCTCCTCAGGAATGCGATGGCGAGGGCGCGGCGGGGCGGCTCGGGCCAGGTTTTGAGCCCGCCCGGCCCTTCGCCACGCCTCTCGCGCACCAGCCAGACAAGCCCATTAGCTACGTTGACGATGAGCCCGCTGGATTCGCAGTGCTCCCACAGCCGCCCGAACGCCTGCCAGTCGTTGCAGAAGTCGGGGACACCTCGGATGTCGTGAATGCTGTGCCCAGATCCGGGAGGAAAGCCAGTCCACTCCCCGGAAGATGACACGACCAGCGCAGACCACCCCATCGCCTCCGCCACTCTGCGGTTCACCTCGGCGTCGGGGAGGGTCGAGTAGTCGGTCATGCCGGAACTTCCTTCACTCGAATCGGTGCCTTCTGTAACCGCCCCAGGTGCGCCCCGGTCCCGTCGCCACCGATGCCAACCTTGAAGCCGACCTCGGGGCTGCACGGCTCGCCGTCCGGCGCTCCGCATACTGGGCACTCGCCGTACACCATGCGCTCGGCGGTCGTCAGGTCGCGCTCCCTCACTCCCCGCCTCCCCGCCACTCGGGCGCCAGAGCGCACCGGCCGCGGCTCAGAGACGCCCGAACCTCTCCGACCCGCCCGCACGACGGCGGCTCGCTCAGCTTCGGCCTGTTCACGAGCGCCCACATGAACGCCTCGGCCGCCCTCGCGGACTCCACCACCGCCCGGACCTCCGGGGGCAGGGTGCGGCGGCCGGCCTCGAAGGCTTCCTCCAGGCACCGCCCAGCCAACTCGGCCAGCTCCTCGTAGTTGTGGTGAGTCTCACGCGAGATGTTGAGCAGCGACAGCAGCTCCTCGCGGGCGGACTCGCCGTGCTCGTAGTCGCTCATACCTCTTCCTTCCTTTTTACCCACCGGCGGCCTTCGCACAGCCAAGCTTATTCCGAGACTCCCTCACCCCTGCACCGCCTTCCTGTACTTCTCGATCAGCTCACTCGTCCAGTGCCGATCCCCGTTCT
>CALJKZ010000576.1 GCA_937983085.1 uncultured Gemmatimonadales bacterium | reverse complement strand
CGGTCACCCGCCCCACACCTCCTCGAACACCCTCAGGTAGTTGCGTCCGAGAAAGTCGAGGATCATGTCGTCCGAATGGCCACGCGCAGCCAACGCATCGGTGAGTCTTGGCACTTCGGCGATCGTTTCGAGTCCTTTCGGGGCTGCTTGGAGTCCGAAGTGGTCGCTCCCCAGTCCGATGTGCTTCGGCCCCATCACGTCCAGCGCCGTCTCGATGTCTCGGACCACCGAATCGAGGTTCGTGTGCGCGACGTGGATCAGCCCCAGGACGCCTCCGTTCTCGGTGATCGCCTCGAGCATCGGGCGATCACGAGGTAGCTCGAGGCGAGGTCGTGGCAGCTTCCCACCCAGGAAGTCGGGGTCGCTCGGGGAGGAGTCGGGGAACATGGTGGGGTTCGTGTGGGAGAGGATCACGGGGTTACGGGTGCACTCGAGGATCTCCCAGAACCCGGCCTCGGCGATGTGGACCAGGTCAATGAGGATCCCCAACGCGTCCATGCGCTCGACCAGAGCACGCCCCATGGACGTGAGACCGCCCGTCCGTTCGCCGGCCCCGCAGCCATCCGCTAATACCTTCCTCCGGGTGTGAGTCAGACTCGCCGAACGAAGGCCGAGCGAGTAGTACAGGTCGAGGAACCGCAGGTCAGCGCCCAGTGCTTCGCAGCCCTCGAAGCTCAAGACAAGCGCCACATGTCCATCCGCTTTGGCGTTCACGATGTCGCGCGCCGTCGTCGCCAGCCGGAGATCGGGACATCGACGTACCTGGTCGTGGAGGTGCCAGACCATCTCCATGCCTCGCCGGAAGGGGTCCCTCAACCAGTCGTCGTCCAGATAAATGGCGCAGAGTTGACCTGATACGCCGCCTTCGCGCCAGCGAGGCACGTCGTATTGGCCCATGCAGCCGAACCAGATCGTGTGCGGGCTGAGGCCGAAGGCGGCGAGCGGTGAATGTTCGAGTCCGGGCGGAGCCTCCCAATCCAGATCGGGTACTTCGACCCGGTCCGAGAGCTGCATCTTCCCTTCCGTGATGGGGATCAGGATGTCGCAGTGCCCGTCGATGACGATGGCGGACTCGTGCAGCTGACGGGAGGTGGATGCCGAGAGCGTCATCGGCCGGACCCTCGCTCGAAAATCACGCCGGGAACGTTCGTGTACGGCGCTTCCGGGGACTCGTACCCGCGTAGATGAGCATCGAAGAAGCGACGGATCACCTCGCGGGTGCGCCATACCAGGTCGTCACGGTCGATGGAGCCCGTCTGGGGGATGGGAGACACCATCGACACGAGGCGTAGGATCGGAGTCATGGGAGGTAGGTCCGTGAAGTCGAGATGGGCGCTGCCCGCGATCGTGGCTTGAGTGGCCGCCGGGCTCATTTCGGCGACGGCGTGATTGATCCACAGCGAAGGCTCGCTGTACAGGAACAGGAATGGAGCACTCAATCCCTGTTCGGCCACCACACCGAGTTGTGCCCCCTCGATCTTGATACCGGCCTCGCAACGGGAGTCGGAGCGGCACACTTCTGCCGCCATCGCACCGCCGAACGAATGGCCGAATACGCCGACCTGGGTGGCATCGATCGGTCCAGCCAATGCCCCGTCCAGGCCAGCGGCCTCCACGATCCAGTCCAACGCGAACTGTGCGTCGGCCACCCACACCGCGAAGCTCTCCTCCAGGGCGGGTAGGCCGGCGATGGCGGGCAGCAGTTCGGCGTGGCGAGCGCGCCCAGCGGAGTTCGATGCCCGTAGCTCTTCCAGGAGGCGAAGGGAGGTGTCGACCAGCTCCGGAGTCGGCTCCGGGGTCTGCGAGATGAGGTTCGTCGTGCCCGACGGCACCTCGAGCGGAAGGGCCTCGTACGGGTGTCCCACACTGACGACCACGTAGCCGTGGCTTGCCAGATCCTCCATCAGGAACGTGCTCTGGTCGGGTGCTCCGGCATAGCCGTGGGAGAAGAGGAGCACCGGGTGCCCCGCAGCGGAGCGTAGCAGGGGCGCACCCGGGTGTGCGTGCGTGGCGATCAGATCCAGGTGCGAGAAGAACAGTCCCGGGAGGCCGAGCTCGCCGGCCAGTGTGGCGGCCCGCGCCGCTGGATCCGGCCAGTAGGGAGCGACCGCGACGTCGGGCACGGCGTCGGCAGGGTACCAGACACGTAGGGGCACCACCCTGCGGTCGGTCGGCTCTGGTGTCAGACGCTCGGAGCGGGTTGAGTCGACGGGGAAGAAGTACCGGATTCCCACCTGGTGCGGGCCGGTTGGTGGGGGAAGGGAGAAGAGCGGGAACAAGACTGCCAGTCCGGCCGCGGCTGTGGCGCCTGGAAGCGCAGCACCGAGCATCAGTGTGCGGACCACCCGATGGGGTCCGCGCGTCGACTGTCGGCGAGGCAGTCGTGCGGTGCCGAGTACCGCCAGGCCGCCGAGGAGAAGAACGACGCCTTGCCATGCTCCCCACCCTGCGAGGACCACCGCCGCGATGGTGGAGAGCGCCACGGCTCCAGTGCAGACGGTTTGGAGTCGTTCGCCACCCAGGCGCAAGAGAACGGCCGCGACGAGTGCGGCGCTGGAAGTGAGAAGAAGAATATTCACGTGGGGGAGGGCCCGGGATGCGACGCGAACACGATTTCGGGGCGGACCCCGAAGGGAGCACAGGGTAGTGTCACACGCCACCCTCGTTCAACAACGGACGGATACTGCCCCGGCAGGTCGGTAGAACGAGCCAAGGCAACACGTTAGAATTCCCGCGACCCGGTAGCTCAGCTGGCAGAGCAACTGACTTTTAATCAGTAGGTCGTGGG
>CALJKZ010000575.1 GCA_937983085.1 uncultured Gemmatimonadales bacterium | reverse complement strand
TCTGAGCGGAGGGTTCGAGCCCTCGACCAGGGACCGTCCCGCCATTGATGCCGTCAACTTCGCTCCCCGTGCGACCCAGCCGCTCCTGATGATCAACGGCCGGTTCGACTTCTCAGTCGACTACGAGCGGCATCAACGTCCGCTGTTCGAAGCCATGGGCGCACCCGACAGCCTGAAGCGTCACGCGGTGTTCGAGGGCGGGCATTTCGTGCCGAGAGTCCAGATGTTTCGAGAGATCCTGCCCTTCCTCGATCGGCATGTGGGGCCGGTGGAACGGTGAGATCTGGCTGTGGACGACCTAGTTCGTTCGGGGCTCCGCCAGCTGCTGAAACCGCGGATCTCGCCGGAGTTCCTCGAACTCGGGCCTGAAGTGGAAGAAGTCCTCTCCACCAGGGTAGAACGGCACCCCATCGGCGAAGGCCTCCACGAGGATCCGCAACGCCCGATCCGGGTCACCACGGCCGGCAGCCGCCAAGGCCAGCCACTGACGCCGCCAGTTGGTGTCTCCAGGGGGGTAGGTCAGCTCGGCCTCGACCGCATCGGCTCCATCAGAGTCCCCTAGTGCGTGGAGGCTGATGGCCAAGAGCGCGCCGGGCGGCAACCGAAAGACGCCGTCCGTCTCAGCCAACTCGTCTCGGAGCAGGGGAATCGCCTCTTGATAGCGACCGAAGCGGTAGTGCGTCTGAGCGGTTTGCCACCTCGACAGGTCCTGGCGGCTCCGTACCCATGCTTCGAAGACCTCGAGCGCCTCGCGCTCAATCTCAGGTGAGCCGTGAAGGCGGAACTCGAAGGTCCCTTCATGCAGGGCGTTCCAGAGCCGACGGGTCTCGGTTGCCGGATCGAGGTCCTGGGCCGACGTCGCGATGTCGGTCAGCGTGGAGAAGACGGCCAGCGCCTCTTCGTCTCGGTCGAGAGCGAGGAGGGCCCTGCTCTCGATGAACCGAAACCAGAAGCGGTTCGGCATTCGACGCCTGGCCTCGCGGGCGGTGGTGAGTTCCTGCTCCCAATCACCGAGGTAGTGGTACACCTGGGCACGATTGACCCACGCGTTCGGCCAGACGGCGATCTCGAGGTGATCGAAGTCCTGCGCCTCGATACCCTCCAGAGCCAGCTCGAGTCGGTTCAAGGAAAGCGCCGCGGCAGCGAGCTGATAGCCCGTCGTCGAGCCCCCGCTCGCCAATCTGAACCTCTGCTCCGCCACCTCTAGGCGCTCCGTCCGCGACGGAGCGCGCTGCCATCGGATATACATGCGCTCGTCTGGACTCAGTCGGTCGGAGACTGCTTGGAACCCGGCCTCATACCTTCCCCAAACCTCGTCACGCCTCCCGGCGAGTTCGGTGGCTTGTCGAAGTACCCAGTAGGGGCGGGGCCAGTCGGGCTCCACCTCAATCGCCCCCTCGAGGAGGTCGGTCGCATCCCTGTAGCGAGTTTCTCCGAACGCTACGGAGGCCTGGGCGTAGAGCCGCATCGCTTCGGCCTTCTTGGGCAAACTCCAGTAGCGAAACTCGTGGCCGTCACCGAAGGTCAGATCGAGGACGGCAGCCGCGGCCTGGTCGGCTGCCAAGCCAACAAGAACGTTCGCGGAACCGCGTTCGACGGCGAGCTCATCAAGGATTCGAATGGTCTCCGCGGACTCGTCGACGACTTCCATGGTCAGGTGGAGGGAGTCTCCGACCAAGAAGACCGACCCCGCGATGGCGTGCGTGGCCAGGGTTCGGCTGACGACCTCGGCGGAGCCTCGCCTGTCGGAGGCCGCCAAGTCGTTCGACGCAATCCTTTCTGTTGTCCGCACCTCGCCGGTCTGTGCTATCGATCGGCGGATCCCGTCGGCAAGTCGATCAGGCAGGGAGGCGAACTCGGGCGCTCCAGTCTCGTCGACCGGCGGTAGCACAAGAACCGTCGTCTCCGCCGGTGCGGGCGCTACCGGCACCTCGACCAGATTCTTCGCGTTCTCATCACCTCCGCCAATGAGCGATGCCACCACCCAAGCTCCGACGAGCGTGACAAGGACGGCTCCAACCCCCGCCATCCGCCACTCCGACCACCTGGAACTAGAATGAGGGCCTCCCACGCTCGAGGTTGGAGCCTGCAACAGCGCGTCAGCGAACGCGCTCGCCGAAGGAAAGCGATCCGACGCAGACTTCGCCAAGGCCCTGGCGATGGCAGCGTCGACGTGATTCGGCGTGCTGGGGCGAAGCTCCGCCGCGCTTGGCGGTGGCTGCGTCAGGACGTTCGCCAAGGCGGCCTGCCGAGTGCGCGCGGCGAACGGAGGCTCGCCCACGAGCATCTCGTAGAGCACGCTACCAAGCGAGTAGATGTCTGTCGCGGGACCGACGTCCGTGTCGCCACTCGCCTGCTCGGGCGACATGTAGTGCGGTGTTCCGATGGACGTACCGGTGCCCGTCAAACGCTCTTCACCCGATCCCCTCGTCGCCAACGCGATCCCGAAGTCGGCGATGACCGGCTCCCCGTCCTGCAAAAGAATGTTCGACGGCTTGATGTCACGGTGCACGACTCCCTGCCGATGAGCGTAGTCCAGCCCGCTGGCTATCGTCGCAGCAATCCGGATGGCCTCATCAACACCCAACTGACCTTCCCGGCTCATTCGCTCCCGCAGGGACTCCCCGTCGACGTGGGGCATGACGTAGAACAAGAGTCCGTCCGCCGCGCCGGAGTCATGGAGCGGTAATACGTGCGGATGATGCAGGTTGGCGGTGGTCTTGATCTCGGCCAGGAACCGCTCGGCCCCCACAGCAGCGGCGAGGTCAGGCTTGAGGACCTTGAGCGCCACCTTTCGACCGTGCCTCTCGTCCTCGGCCAAGTAGACCGTCGCCATCCCCCCTTCGCCGAGCTGACGCTCGACGCGGTACCGTCCTCTCAGGGCGCCGTTGAGGCGAGACATCGGGTCGGACATGCGCGCAACTTGCGAAACGACGGCGAGTT
This sequence comes from uncultured Gemmatimonadales bacterium, assembly GCA_937983085.1. Lineage (GTDB taxonomy): Bacteria > Gemmatimonadota > Gemmatimonadetes > Longimicrobiales > Gaopeijiaceae > UBA2589. The sequence continues at coordinate 4,234 of CALJKZ010000575.1, read as the reverse complement.
TCAGCAAGCGGCGGGAAGACGCGCTGATACCAGGAGGATGGAGCAGACGTCGTTCGGCATGACCCGCTCGCAACGAGCCGGCATTCCAGGCCCTGGTGGATCACGCTAGCCTCACGGATCGCGCTGCGGCTCGCTACTTCGGCCTCATGAAACGCTCGTATTCCGGATACCCCTGTGCGGCCACGTGGGAAGCCGGTTGTCGCCGGGTCCTGGCCGCGCTACTCGCCCTCGCTGTGATCCAAGAAGCTTTCTTTGGTAGGCACAGGCCCGACCTCCGATGGATACAGAGTCGTAAGCAAGCCCAAGAGTCGGTCCATTTCTCTCCGGGCGCGCTTCAGAGTACGACCGTACCGAAGGACCTCGAGGCTTTCGCCCACGAGATCTGGGGATCGGTCGAGGTTCATCCGGTCTTCGGTGATCTCCATTCTCCGGTTGAGCTGGCGAGCTCGGGCACGCCAAAGATGAAGATGACGAAAGAGCTCGCGGTCGCTCCGGTCCATCAGAGCCCCGGATGCAAGGGCCGATTCGACCACGCCGAGGACGAGGGGGGGTAGAGCCTGCGGCTCGTTGGGGAGCTCAGCGTCACGATCAAGGAGCGGGTTCTCGAGGATCCTCTGGTTCACCAGGAGCTCGTGGAGCAGAGCATGCAGCAGTTCTCTTCTCCGACTGAGTCGCCGGACCCAGCGCTCGATGAAGAGCCCGGAGATCGCGCTCAAGATCAGCAGCGTGTTCACCGCCGGCTCGAGATCCGCCCCTGTAAGCCACCACGCAACGGAGCACGCGAGCGCTCCGGTGAGTGAAGCCCACGTCAGCGCGCGGGAGGCGATGCGAATGACTTCCATGGGCGGCCCCTCCTCCGAATCCCGCCAACATCCTACTCGCAATTGGCGAGTGGCAAGCGCAGACCCCGGGACAGTGGTTCGTGATGGTGGGTGCGTAAGGGTCTCCCCGTCCGGCTCGTAGCTCCCTAAAACGACCCGAGCGCCGGAGGCCGTCCATGCTGCACGCCAGCCGCAAGCCCCAGGAGTCCATCCCTACCTCCTCCATGGCGGACGTGGCCTTCCTCCTCCTCGTCTTCTTCTTGGTGACCACGGTCTTCCCCAAGGATCGCGGACTGGCGCTCGTGCTCCCCGAGGGCGAGTCGCCCGTGTCCTCGGAGAACGTCCTCCATCTCCTCATCGAGGCGGAGAACCGGGTAGCCGTGCGTTACGGGTCGAGCCCGAACACGAGCCTCGTGCGACCCGACGAGGTCGCCGACATCTGGCGATCGACGGTCATTTCGCGGCCCGGGCTCATCGCCGCGGTGAAGACCGGTGAAGATGTGGCGTATGGGGCCATGATCGACGTCCTCGATGCGCTTCAATCGGCAGGAGCCACCCGGATCTCGCTGCAGGCGCTGGAGGCGGGGCGGTAGGCCAGCCTCCCTTTCCCCCTTGACACCTTAGGGGAGTCCTCGCCATCGTTCCCTTGACATCTTAGGGGAACACCAGCGAGCGCATCCATGACCCGTCTCGACATCCTGCAGGGCACCCTCGACCTCCTCGTCCTTCGGACGCTGGCCGGCGGGCCACGCCACGGCTACCAGATCGCGCGGGCCATCAAGGACTCGTGCGACGACGTACTTCAGGGCGAGGAGGGGGGCCGCTGTCCGGCGCTGCATCGCAGCGGGGGGAAGGGCTGGATCGAAGCGAGTTGGGGCGTCTCGGAGAACAATCGGCGGGCGAAGTTCTACGAGCTCACCGAGGCCGGCCGGGAAGCGCTGGACACGCAGGCCCGGAGCTGGAACGAGTACGTCGCCGCGGTCGGTCGGGTCATGGACCCGGCTCGTGAGGCAGGACGATGAACGACCCTAATCATCGACGGCCAACCCGCTCCCCCCTCGAGGGGACCAAGGCTGGCGACCGGGTCCGCGACGAGGACATCGCCGCGGAGATCGAAGCCCATCTCGCCCATCGCGTGGACGACCTCGTGGCCGGCGGCATGTCCCCCGACGAGGCGGCGCGCCAGGCGCGCGCCGAGTTCGGTGACACGGAGCGCATCAAGTCCGAGAGCCGCGAAGTGAAGCGCGAGCACGCCCGCCAGGTTCGACGGGGCGGCGTCGCGGAAGTCACACGCCAGGACCTCCGATGGGCCTTGCGTCAGGCGCTCCGGGCTCCAGGCTTCGCGGCGACGGCGGTCCTCACCCTCCTCCTGGGGATCGGTGCGGCGGTGACCATCGCCAGCGTCGTGGGCGCAGTGGTCTTCGAGCCGCTTCCCTTCGCGGAGCCCGACGATGTGGTCTTCGCCGAGATGCTGACGCCGGATGGCGACCGCTTCTCGGTGTCGGAGGCGGTCTTCCTGGACTGGCGTGACGAGGTCGCATCGTTCGACGACGTGGCCGCGTACCAGCGGGTGGACGGCACTATGCGGACGTCGGACCAGCCGCGAGCGGTCTCCGTCATGCGCATCAGCCACAACCTGCTTTCCGTCCTGGGCGTCAGCCCGGCGTTGGGCCGTGCCTTCACCGCTGAGGAGGACCGGCCGGCCATGCCCGCGCCGGTCCTCCTCCTCGGGCACGGGGCGTGGACCACGGACTTCGGCGCGGATCCGGCTGCCCTGGGCGCGACGGTCGACATCGACGGCACCCGCTTGGAGGTCGTGGGTGTCCTGCCGGAGAGCATGACCGTCCTCACCGGCGACACCCCGTTCTTCGTTCCCATGGCGGCCGACCCGTCCTTCAACCGTGGGGATCACTACCTGGACGTTGTGGCGCGTCTGGCGCCGGGGACGACGCTGGACACGGCTTCCGCCGAGCTCGCCCAGGTCCAGGAGCGGCTGAGCCAGCTGCACGGCGCGGACCTAGGGTGGGGCACGCACATCCTGACCTCTCGGGAGATCCTCGTGGGGACCAGCGTGGAGCAGGCCGGTCTCGTGCTGCTCATCGCTGCGCTGGTCCTGTTGCTCATGGCGTGCGTCAACGTCTCCAACCTGCTCATGGTACGGGCCACCATCCGCCGCAGCGAAATGGCACTGCGGGCTGCCCTCGGTGCGAGCCGGGCGCGTCTGGTGGGCCAGTTGTTCACCGAGTCGGGGCTCCTCGCCCTCCTGGGGGGATCGCTGGGGATCGCGGCGGCGTACGTGGCCCTGCCGGTGGTGAAGGCCATGGGCGCTGCTCGCATTCCGCGGCTGGACACCGCCACCCTCGACGGACGGGCGGTGCTCGTGGGCGTGGCGGCGGCCGGTCTGGCTACGGTGGCATGTGGTCTCGCACCCGCCGTTCAACTTCGGCGCGACCGTCTCGGCTCGACCATGGGAAGCGTTCGGGGCCGAGACTCGGACGCCGGTCGGCTTCTCCGCTCGGCCTTCGTAGGCGGGCAGGTGGCGCTCACGGTGGTCCTCCTTGCGGGCACGGGCCTCCTGCTGCGCTCCTTCGTTGAACTCACCAGCGTCGACCCGGGCTTCGAGGCCGAAAGCACCATCGCCTTCTCGGTGAACATGCCCGACGCATCGTGGGCCTGGGGCACGCGCGGAGCGCTGGGGCCCCGGCTTCGTGAGGCCATCACCTCCATCCCGGGTGTGACGGCCCCCGGTGCCACCGCGGTCGAGCCCTTCTCGGGCTACGCCCTGGCCAACTTCGTCGCGGCCGAGAGCGACATGCCCGACCGGGCCGAGGACTTCACGCCCATCCATTGGCGGGTTGTCACTCCCGGCTTCTTCGAAGCCATGGGAATGGAACTCGAGGCCGGGCGGTCGTTCCTGTCCACCGACGGATGGGACGACGGAACGCCCGTTGTCATCGGCCGTAGCCTGGCGAGCGCCCTGTGGGGCGACGCCGATCCCATCGGTCGACTGATGGTATGGAACGACCCGGACGGGAGCCGCATGACGGTGGTGGGTGTGGTGGAAGACCTGCGCGACGTCGCGCTGGACGAGGTTCCGTCACCCATCGTCTACCGACCCCACCGGCAGATCCCGTGGGGCACCATGACCATGGTCCTCCGCGTGGACGGGGTAAGCGTCGACGTGGTGGCACCCGCAATCCGCGCCCGGGTGGCGGAGGCGGTGCCCGGACTGCCCATCGGCGAGGTGGCTCCCCTGACCGCGCATCTCCAGCGAGCCGTTGCCGAGCCGCGCTTCAACCTCCAGCTCCTGTCGGTCTTTGCCGTCATCGGCCTGGTGATGGCGCTGGTGGGCGTCTACGGCCTCACGGCGTTTGACGTGCGACGACGGTTCGGGGAGATAGGGATCCGCCTGT
>CALJKZ010000574.1 GCA_937983085.1 uncultured Gemmatimonadales bacterium | reverse complement strand
CGCGGAGAACAACTTCTATGGCGCGACTGAGGCACTCGACATCGAGGAGGTGCTTAACGCCGCCACCCGCCGCGCCAGGGCGACGGCGCCCGCCGAGCGGGTCGGCCCCCCGGCGAAGATCGAGTAGCGGCGGACCTCTGGCAGCCGCCGCCGCGGCCCCTGCTCATCAGGTCGGGCGGGCGGGTCGATGACGACCCGCCCGTCTCCGGGCCCGGACGTGTCACCGGATAGGGCCCACACCTCCGGTCCGGTCGTCCACTACGAAACGGTCCCGCGCCGGCATCTGAACCGCCGGTAGCGTTTCGGCATTCATCACGGCGTCCTCGGGCACGATCTCGTTCAGGTAGAGCAGATACGCGATGACGGCGTAGACCTCGTCGTCGGAGAGGGTCCCCGGCGTGAGCTGGGGCATGGCCTTCCGGATGTAATCGTACAGGGTCGTGGCGTAGGGCCAGTAGTTGCCGATGGCCCGACCGCTCGGGTAGTCCGTCCACGGCTCCGTGCCCACCAGCCGATCGTTGGGGCCCTCCGTGCCCGTGGGGCCATGACAGGCCACGCACTGGAGCGCATAGACCTCCCTCCCCTGGGCCACCGTCCCGCTCCCCGCCGGCAAACCTTCCCCGTCAGGTCGTACGTCGATGTCCCACAGTGCGATCCGGGACTCCGACGCTTCGCGACCAAACCCGAAGCGGTTCGGGGCGTTCGCCGGCAGGTCTCCGGTCGTTCCGGCCATGACCGCAGCGTCGCCGGGGACCATCGAGCCCGACGGGGGGGCGGGCTCGCCCGTCGAGCAGGCCGAGAGGATGGCGATCACCGCCACCGCGGCCAGGGCCCGTCGGGTTTGCGTCGGCCACCCCCACCTCATACCAGCTCTCCGAGCCCGAACGTCACCTCGCCGGTACGGGCGATCTTCCACGCCCTCTGATGGTTCTGGTGGTACGAGGTCTGGGGTCCGCGAGCCTCCCAGAGCTGCTGCACCGTCGGCTGGACGTATCCGGTCTCGTCGGTGGCCCGGCTCAGGAGGAGCGTGTCACGTCCGTTCCACTCGAAGACGTGCCGGAAGCGGACCGTGGACTTCGAGAAGACAGGGCCCTGAAGCTCCGCCGGCGTCCAGCTGCGGCCTCCGTCGGTGCTGACGTCGACCTGGGTGATGCGACCCCGCCCCGACCACGCCAGGCCTCGGATCTCCCACCACCCCTCCTCGGGCAGGACGAAGGGGTAGGAAGGGAAGGTGATGACGGATTTGGCGTCCATCACGAGGCTGAACTGCCTCGCCGTGCCGTCGCCGAGGGGATCGGTGTAGCGCGACGTCTCGTCCCTCGAGTGCGTGGGCCGGTCCGTGATCTCGATCCGTCGCAGCCACTTCACGTTGGTGTTGCCCTCGAGTCCCGGAATGAAGAGACGGAGGGGATACCCCTGCTCCGGCCGGATCATCTCCCCGTTCTGGCCGTAGGCGAGAAGGGCCTCGTCCAGCAGCTCGAGGGGCACGCTGCGGGACATGACGGCCGAGTCGCTTCCCTCGGCGAGGATCCAGCTCGCGCCGTCGCGGACACCGACCTCGCGCAGGATGGTGGACAGCGGAACGCCGGTCCACTCGCTGGTGCTGAGGAGCCCATCGATGGCCTGGACCGTCACCTCGGTGGGCATCCGTTCCCGTCTGTACACACCTCCGCCGTTTGCGGAGCATTCGAGGAATCGGATCCTCGAAACGCGCGGATACCGCATGAGGTCGGCCATGGTGAAGACCATGGGCCGCTCCACCATCCCGTGTACCAGAAGCTCGTGGGCTTCGAGACGGATGTCGGGGATACCCGCGTGATGCCGTTCGAAATGGAGGTCCGAAGGCGTGATGGTCCCCATCAACTCGTGGAGAGGCGTCCTGGACGACGACGACAGCGCCTGGGTTCGAAGCAGACGCTCGGGCTGTTCGGCGGGGGCGCGGCGTCCAACCGGGGACACGAAGCGCCCGGGCACCTTGGTTGGATCGGGCGGCGGCGCTTCCTGGGCGTCCAGCCGAACGGCGTCGGTCTGGGTGCGGATCAGGCCCGCGGCGACGACGCCCGACGCCGTGGTGATCCAGGCGCGACGCGACAGCTTCGACGACGAGTCCAACGCAGTCCTCCAGGCAGGGGTTCGGACGACGCCCAACCTGCCACGCGGCGGCCCGTCCAGCCAGGGGTACCCGGTACGGCCGAACGTCGTGGGCCCGTCCCTCGCAGGCTCGTCGCCGTCGGGCCTGGCTGGCCTCGGGTCCCCTCGCTGGACGAGGGGGCGAGGCCGGACCAGATTGGCTGCGAGGACCCCGAACCCGGATCGACCGAACCCCACGAAGGACTCCGACGCATGCGACGCGCTCTCCTGAACTTCCCAGCCCCCCTCGGCCTCGCCTGTACCACGCTGGCCTTCGCTTGCGCGGCCCTGGCGCTCGCTCCTCCCGCGGCCGCTCAGAATGGCCTCGACCTTCCTCCGCAGTTCGACGACCCCATGCCGATGCACCACGACGGCAGGGGTCTCGGTCCCTTCAGCCGGGCCATCACCACGGACTCGCCCCAGGCCCAGTTGTATTTCGATCAAGGCGTCCAGCTCATGTACGCCTTCGCTCCGACGGAAGCGGCGCGTTCGTTCCGGGAAGCGTGGAAGGCCGATCCCGACTGCGCCATGTGCTATTTCGGCGAGGCATGGGCGTGGGGACCCTACCTGAACGGACCCATGACCGCGGCCGACGCGCCGAGGGCCCACGCGGCGATCCGCATGGCCCTCGATCACGTCGACGGGAACACCACGGACGTCGAGCGTGCCCTCATCGAGGGCATGGCGTCCCGCTACGAGGCCGAGCACGACGCCGATCGGAGGCGGGAGCTGGACGAGCTCTGGGCCGAGACCATCAACGGGATCTACGAGGAGTATCCCCACGACCTGGAGGCCGGATTTCTGGCCGGCGAGGCCCTGATGCTCCTCCAGCCGCGCCGCGGCCGGTGGGACGTACACAACCCCGACGTCCAGGAGATCCACCGCGTCCTCGAATCGGTCCTCGCCCAGGACATCACCCACCCGGGAGCGTGCCATCTCTACATCCACGCCACCGAACCCACGCAGGAGCCCGGCAAGGCCGAGGCTTGTGCCGATCACCTGGGTCAGTCCATCCCGGGTGCGAGCCACATCCAGCACATGCCCTCGCACACCTACAACCGCATCGGCCGGTGGGGCGATGCCGTGCGGGCGAACACCGACGCCTGGCACTCGGACCTGAAGGCCGAGCACGGGGACGGGTTCGCCATCTACCCGTCGCACAATCTTCACATGCTCCTCTTCGCGGCCTCCAACGACGGCCAGGGAGCCGTCGCCATTCCGGCCGGAAAGGACTACGCCGACCTCATGGACGGCGGGAGCTTCTACGAAGCCCTCACCCTGTTCCGCTTCGGACGCTTCGACGACATCCTCGAGCTACGTGACCCACCGGAGGGAACGGTCTTCCGAGGGCTATGGGACGCGGCGAAGGGATACGCTCATCTCCGCACAGGGGACGAGGGCACCGCGCGCTGGTACCTGCACCGGGTGCGGACCGAGATGGAGGCCAACCCCGACGCCCAGTTCCGCGGTCACCGCGCGACGCAGCTCCTTGGAGTCGCCGGTGCCGTGCTCGAGGGCGAGATCCTCAGGGCCAACGGTGACCTGGACGGCGCCATCGCGGTCTTCCGAGAGGGTGGGGAGATCGAGGACGGGCTGCGCTACGACGAGCCCGAGCCGCTCAACTTTTCCATCTACCAGTGGCTGGGCGACGCGCTGCACGAGGCTGGGCGCCACGCCGAGGCCGAGGCGGCATTCCGCCACGAGTTGGAGAAGCACCCTCACAACGGATGGTCGTTGTTCGGCCTCGAGCGGGCGCTGCGAGCCCAGGGGAAGGACGGCGAAGCCATAGCGGTCAACGCCGAGTTCAGGGAGGCGTGGGCGCGATCCGACACCTACATCCGCTCGCCCATCTTCTGACGCGGGCCGGATCCGGGCGGAGGGCTAGGCGCCGGGTGTCGACACGATGCCCGGCGCCTTCTTCGTCCAACTCGCGGCCGATCGCTTCGCGGTATTCAGGCAGCCCTGGCCAACCAGGACGAAGACGCACATCGCCACGAGGTACTTGATCAGCTGAAAGAGCCCCCCGTAGAGGACTCCAGCCTGGGCCTCGGGCGCCCGAATCTGGCGGATCTGGATCACGTCGAGTGCGAAAATGCCCATGATCAATACGTAGACCACCGCGAGGACGAGGCACGTGACCCCCACTGCGCGCAAGAGCCGCGCGTTGCGCTGCCAGATGGCTCCGAGGGCGACCATGAGGAGCCCGAGGGCAGGCGTCTGAAGATATCCGGCAGCAAGGCCCAGGAAGCCGTAGCGCCACGTCATCTCCGTCGGACGTAGGGGCCAGACCGTGGTGAAGAGGTCGATGGCCGCCGTGAGCATGAAGGCGATGCCGAACAGGTAGATGCCCCAGATCAGCAGAGGAGAGACGTCTCGGTCGATCATGGCGAGGAGCGGAGCTCGGGGTGGAAGGGCCTTGGCCCCGGGACGGGGCGCGGCGGCTGCATCCTATCTAGGGCGAACGAAAGCGGGGCGCGAGCCCTTTCGAGCCCGCGCCCCGCTACACGCGCAGCAGGTTTCAGTCGAAGCCGGCCTAGATGTCCTGGATCGCCAGGATTCGCTTGCGATTCACGCCGACGAGCATGACGAGACCCGAGAGCATGAGCAGGATCGTCGCCGGCTCCGGCACAGACCGGCGGACGAGGAACTCCTGGCCGCGGCCCTCTGCATCGGAGACCACGTACCAACCGTCAGCCGAGAATGTCGCCGGAACATCCATGTTGTAGAACTGCTCGTACATGTCATTCACGTACGCGTTCGAGGCCAGGACGTCGGAGTTCGAACTGACCTGCCAGATCGCCGCATGGAGGGCAGACCATGCGGACCGCTGGCCCGACGTGCCCTGGTAGTCGTCGAACAACGACGAGAGGTAGGCAAGCCGAACATACGTCGACTGGTCGCCGATGCGGGTCGTGCTGAGCGATCCGACGTCACCGCCCAACCCGTATACGTCGACGAGGTAGGCTGCGCCTGTACGCGCGGAGTGCGCATAATCGACGCAGTAGAGGGCGAACCGATTCGACGCGACGGACCGGAAGGCCGAAGCTTCGAACTCGCCCGAGTACGGGCCCACGTACACCGAAGAGGTCAGCCCACGGGAGACGACGCCCGAGCCGCTGAGGAAATCCAAATACTCTTGCGGGGCCGGCACTCCGTTGAGCTGCGCGTCCGCCTGGATCGGCGAAAGCGCTACCAGGAGCGCAATGGCAGAGAAGAGAACCCGCTTCATGACTTGTCCTTGCTGGGGGTTGTGGACACCTGCGCGTATTCGATCACGCGAATACGTGGTTGCAATGTACGTGCCCGCACGTCAAGAAGCGAAGCACCGTCGTGTCAGGAGCGCATGTCGCAAGTCAAGATGTTGCTATAAAACGACTTAGGACGTCGCCCACTCCCTTCGAGGATCTCCGGGGGTGCCGTGCCGCTCGATGGCCACCCGCCCAAGTGTGGCACGCGTGCCACGCTTTGCGTAGAGCGCACTCCACGAAGTGACGGACCAGCGGGCCTGGACGGTTGCCTGGGTCCCACCCCGCTCACCGCCCTAAACGCACGTTCCCCTTCCACCAATCGACCTCGTCCGGCCCGGTCGGCCCGAGACGCCCGCGCATCGACTCGAGAAGGCGCCGAGGCTCGTGGACCCGACCCGAGCGGATGACGACGTGGCCGTTGCGCGTGTCCGTGATCCGCTCCAGCGGGTCCCCTCGCACCACGTACAGGTCGGCGTACTTGCCCACCTCCAGCGTGCCCAGGCGCCCATGGACCCCGAGAGCCTCGGCCGCGTTGACCGTGGCGGCTCGCAAGGCACCCGCGTTGGGTATCCCGGCCAGCGCCATGGCGTGGAGTTCCCGATGGACGCCGAATCCCGAGAAGAACTCTCCCCAACTCGGGTGATCCGTGCCGAGGGTGAGGTGGTCGCCGGCACCCGCGTCCCAGTAGGCCTTCACCGTCTCGCGCTTCACGTAGTAGATGCGACGGAATTGCTCGCTGCGCTCCCGGGGCAGGCCGCGGTCCACCACATCGCGAGCAAAGGGCGTGAGAAGGCCCATCTCGTCGTACCAGTAGTCGAAGACCACGGCCTCCCGGTCGGCAAAGTAGCCGTACGCCGTCAGAGTCGCGTCGAAGTACGCTCCCTGGGCCACGAAGAGCCGCGCCTGGTCGTGGATCTGCCGAGCGGTCACATCGTCGTCGAGGTCGAGAGACTCCAGGCTGGCGTAGGCCGATCGGCTGGAAGGAAGGGCGGCCCCTCCCATGAAGTGCTCGACGCGGTCGATCCCCATGAGGAGGGCGTCTCTGGGGTTCACCGAATTCCTGAAGCCCGAGTCCAGATGGCCCGTCACGGTGAGTCCGTGCTCATGGGCCACGCCGATGAGGGCTTCGAGCTGCTCCGGACGTATGCCCTTGGCCTTGAAGCCGCGGACTCCACGGAGGGCCCACACCGTGGCCTCGCGGCGGATGGAGTCGGGCGTCATCGCTTCGTGACTCCAGCCGGGACGGGCCGTGCCCCAGTAGGGCCCCGAGGCGTGGATCCGCGGGCCGGGAATCTCGCCCGACGCGACGCGCGCGCGCCCGCGGACAGCCTCGTCCGGGTCGACCTCGCCCGCCGGGAAGGTGGACGTGACGCCGTTGGCGAGAAAGATGACCGGGTTCACCGTGTACTCGTCGACCCTCCCCTCGCCGAAGAGGTCGACGGCGTAGTGGGCGTGGAGGTCGAACAGCCCCGGCATGATGAAATGCTCGTCGCCGAGGAGCACGGCCTGGGCGCCACTCCCTTGTGGCTGGAGTGTGCCGATGTGGAGGATGGTACCGTTCCGCACGAGGATTCCCGGATTGGGGCGCGACGTCTCGCCCGTTCCGTCCCAGAGCCGCCCTCCGAGAATGACGAGGTCGTCGGCCCGGATCGCGGGAGCGACCTCCTGCCCCACTCCCGGCGCGGGTGAAAGACTCGACACCGCCACCGCAAAGAGCGATAACAGAAGCCCCGCGTACCACCTTCTCTTCCTGCGATGCATCGTCCCCCTCGTGTCCGGTTCGTGCCGTCCCTAACCATCC
>CALJKZ010000573.1 GCA_937983085.1 uncultured Gemmatimonadales bacterium | reverse complement strand
CCCCTCGTGGACGGCGCGCAGCGACGCGTTCGTGAGCCGTTCCGGGGACAGGTCGGCCGCATCCATCTCCCACCCCACGGGGTGGTCCCCGTACAGGAGCCGATTCATCTCCACGACGGCGAGTCGACCAGGGTCGTCGGCCCGTCGTCGGACGGACTCAAGCTGACGCGCCCGCCACGCCTCGACCTCGCCTTCGTCGAAGGCGGGTTCGGCGATCATCTCGGCCCACAGGTCGACGGCAGCATCGAGATGCTCCGTCAGGGTGTTCATGGAGCTCGTGATGCTTCCGCCGCCGGTGCCGAAGGACGTTTGCAGCGCCAGGTGGGCCAGGAGCTCGTCGACCTCCTGCGGCGCGCGCCGGGTGGTGCCGCCGTAGCGAAGGAGGGCGGGAAGCCCCGTGGCCGCTGCAAGAGACGCCCTCGGGAAGCGGGCGTATCCCCCCTTGAAGTAGGCGTGGAGCGTCACCAGGGGCAGACCGGGGTCCTCCAGGAGCAGGACGTCGACCCCCAGCACCTCCCCCTCGTCCACCGCCGGTTGTTGGAAGTCGAGAGGCTCGAACTCCAGCGACTCCACCACCGTCCGGCCAGACACGACCTGGGCCTCCAGGGCACCGGCGCCTACGCCGGCGAGGAGCAGGGTGAGAGCCAGGCCGCGCCTCACGGGTTCCCCTCCCTGCGGGTGACCAACGTCGCCACCGTCCGGTTGGTCTCGTCGAAATACCGCCGTGCGACGCGGCGGACGTCGTCTGCGGTCACCGCGCGCAGCCGCTCGGTAGCGCGGAACGTCGCTCGCCAGTCGCCGAGCAGCGATTCGGAATCTGCGAGCTGGAGGGCGAGGCCGAAGTTGGACTGCAGGCGCCGGACGGTGGCTGCCGAGACCTGGTTGCGCACCCGCTCCATTTCGTCGGGAGTGGGTCCTTCGTCGGCGAGGCGCGCCATCTCTTCGTAGATGACGGCCTCGAGATCGACGGTGGAGGCAGGGTGCAGAGGCGTGGCGTCGACCTGGAATAGGCGCGGGTAGAGGTCACCCGGGCCCATGGAGCTGTACACCGCCGATGCGAGGCGCTCGTCGGTGACCATCCGTCGGTGCAGCCGCGCCGTTCTGCCTCCGGTGAGGACGGCGGAGAAGACGACGAGTGCGGCAGCGTCGGGGTGGGATGTAGCAGGAACGTGCCAGCCGATCCTCAACGCGGGTTCGGCGTCCCACTCGATCTCCACCCGGCGCTCCCCCCGCTGCGGTGGTTCCTCGGCGAAGACCGCAGGCGGCTCTCTACCGGACGGGATGGGGTCGAGGTACGTCCGAACCCAGCCCTCCACCCGGTCGAGGTCGATGTCCCCCACCACGGCGAGCACTGCGTTGTTCGGCCCGTAGAAGGCGCGGTAGTACGCCTCGACGTCGGAGCGGCGGAGGGTCTCCAGGTCGGAGCGGTACCCCACCACGGGCTGACCATACGGGTGGACCGAATACGCGGCGTCGAGGTGCGCTTCGTAGAGTGCCCCGCCCGGGTTGGTCTCCACCCGCATGCGCCGTTCTTCCATGACCACGTCCCGCTCCGTGTAGAACTCCCGGAACACCGGATTGGCCATCCGGTCGGCCTCCAGGGCGAAGAAGAGCTCCGCCCGGTTCGCCGGCAGCTCTACGAAGTAGCTGGTCGCCTCGCTGGTGGTGGTGGCGTTGAGCCCCTGGGCGCCGGCCCGCGTCAGGATACGGTCGAAGGCATTGCTCTCCACGAACACACGGGCCGAGTCCTCGATGGCCCTCAGCGTCGACTCCAGGGCCAACCGCTCGGCGTCCAGGGCGGCGATGGCCGTCGAATCACCGGAGGTGGCACCCGGATCCGTCGTCCGCCGAGCCCGGAGGGCGAGAAGCTCCTCGTGAACCGAGTCGGCCGCGGAGAAGAGACGCCGCTCGGCGTCCACGTCGGTCGTCCCGATGCTCTCCGTGCCCTTGAAGAGGAGGTGCTCCAGAAGGTGCGCGACGCCGGTGGTGCCCAGCCGTTCGTGGACCCCGCCGACTCCGAAGCGCATGACGAAGGAGACTGTGGGCGCTCCCTCTCGACGGAGGAGGAGAACGCGCATCCCGTTGTCGAGGGTGAGCTTCCGGACTGGCAGTCCCTCACCGCCCCGCGTGGAACCGAACGGCGCGGGCTCGGGCGCCGGCATCGTCGTCGGGTCCGTCTGACCGGACAGCGGCGACGCGAGTGCGGCCATGGTGCACGCGACGCCGCAGAGCGCCGCTCCGAGCAGGGCGCACCGCCAAGGGGCTGCGGATCGCCTCACGACGACTCCGGCTGGCAACGCGGACAGAGGAAGGCCGATCGATTCGCGAACACGATCCGCTGCACCTCGGACCCGCAGGCCCGGCACGGCTCGCCGTCGCGGCCGTACACGTAGAGGGATGGCGCGAAGCCGCCCTCCTCGCCCGTTGCCGTTCGATAGTCCCGGATGGTCGTGCCTCCCGCGAGGATGGCGTCGTGGAGCACCCTGCGGACGCTCCCGTGCAGCTTCTGGGCCTCCTCCGGCGACACCGATCGGGCCGGTCGACGGGGGTGGATGCCTGCCAGGAAGAGTGCTTCTGCGGCATAGATGTTCCCGACGCCCGCGATCCTGCGCTGGTCGAGGAGCCATGATCGGATGGGCGAGCGCGAGGATCCCAGGCCAGCGAGAAGGCGCGCGGGCGAATAGTCGGGCGCCAGGGGCTCCGGGCCCATCCGGTCGCTGCGTTCGACCCACTCCTCGACCGTGAGGCACTCCACCGTGCCGAACCTCCGGACGTCGTCGAAGACCAGCACGCCCCCTGAAGCCAAGCGGAAGCGGACGGCGGGGTGGGTGGGTCGGAGGCGGCCGCGCGGCGGCCGAGGGAAGGGGAGGAGTCGGCCCGTCATGCCAAGATTCACGGCGATGACCCGATCACCGTCGAGTCGTACCACCACGTTCTTCGCCCGCCGGTCCACGCCCTCGATGACCCGACCCCGAACCTTGGGGGCGAAGGTGCGTTTTCTCTCCCGCAGGATGTCGGGCTTGAGGACCTCGGCCCGCGTGATGGTCTCCCCCACCACCGCAGGCCGGAGACCCCGAACGATGGTTTCGGCCTCGGGCAACTCGGGCATGATCCGCCCTTCCTCAGCCCCCTGGAGGGGACAGCCGTACCGCTGTTCCCGCGGAGGTCACCATCAGCATGCTGCCGGCCTTTCCCAGGACCTCGTAGTCGATGTCCACGCCGATGACCGCGTCGGCGCCGAGTTCCTGTGCCCGGTTCGCCATCTCTCGGAGCGCCTCCTGGCGCGCGGACCGGAGCGCGTCCTCGTACGCTCCCGCTCGTCCCCCCACTACGTCGCGTACCGCCGCGAAGAGGTCCTTGAGGATGTTGGCCCCGATGATGGCCTCACCCATGACGATGCCCTTGTACTCGCTCACCGCGTGGCCTTCCACGCTGTTCGTCGTGGTGATGATCATGTCTCTTCCAGTCTGGCCCGCTCCCGCCAGCCGATGTCGGCCCGGAAGAACGCACCGTCGAAGTCCACGGCTGCCGCGCCGTTTCTGCTGACCGAGGCGGCGGATGCGAACGTCGGCGCCACGGCCGTCACCGCGAGCACCCGACCACCAGAGGTCACGAGGGTGTCCCCTCTGCGTTCCGTTCCGGCGTGAAAGACCAGGACGTCGTCAGACTCGAGGTCGTCGGGAATGTAGATCTCCTTGCCCTTCTCGTACGGCCCCGGATACCCGCCGGAGGCCAGAACGGTGGTCACCGCCGAGGCCGCCCTGTGCTTCACCTCGAACCCGGCCAAGGACGATCCCTCGGCCACGGCCATCAGGAGATCGAGCAACGACGACTCCATGAGGGGGAGAACGACCTGGGTCTCGGGATCCCCGAAGCGGCAGTTGAACTCCACCACCCTCAACCCATCCGAGGTGAGCATCAGCCCGGCGTAGAGGAGCCCCTTGAACGGCGCCCCGTCGTTGGCCAGAGCCGCCACGGTGGGTGCGATGACCTCGCTCACGGCTTCATCGACGAGGGCCTCGTCGGCGATGGACACGGGGGCGTACGCGCCCATGCCCCCGGTGTTGGGACCGGCGTCGCCCTCGTCCACCCGCTTGTGGTCCTGGGAGGCCGGCAGGAGCACATAGTTCGCGCCGTCGCAGATGGCGAAGATGGAAAGCTCTTCGCCTTCCATGAACTCTTCGATGACCACCTCGCGTCCGGCGTCACCGAAGCGCAGGTCCCCCATCATCTCCTCGACGGCCTCCACGGCCTCCTCTTCGGTCATGCACACCACCGCACCCTTCCCCGCGGCCAGACCCGACGCCTTGACCACGATGGGTGCCCCCTCGGAGCGAATCCACTCGAGGGCCGGGTCCTTCTCGGCGAACGTCCTGTGGGTGGCGGTGGGCACGTTGGCATCGACCAGAAGCTGCTTCGCGTACGCTTTGCTCGACTCGATTCGTGCGGCCGCTCGGCTGGGGCCGAAGATGCGCAGTCCCTCGTCCTCGAAGCGGTCGACGATGCCGGCGGCGAGAGGCGCTTCGGGACCGACGACGGTGAGGTCGATATGGTGGTCGGCGGCAAAGCCCTTGAGGGCCTCGATGTCGGTCGGCGCTATGGCCACGGCCTCGCAAAGGGGAGCCATTCCGCCGTTGGGCATGGTCGCGAAGAAGTCCGCGTCCGGAGCGTCCCGACGCAGCTTCCAGAGCAGGGCGTGCTCACGCCCACCGTTTCCGACAATGAGGATGCGCATGGGCGGAGTCTAGAAGGCGGAGAGCGAAAGGAAAGGGGGCGCGCATCCACCGACTGCGATCCCCTCGCGCCAAATCCCCTCTTCAGCGAGACTTCCCGCCATGTCCATTCTGTCGGCCACCATCCTCCTGTTCCTCGTCATCGATCCGGTCGGGAACGTCCCCTTCTTTCTGACAGCGCTGAAGGAGGTGGATCCGAGCCGACACATGCGGGTGGTGGTCCGCGAGCTTCTCGTGGCCCTGGCCGTTCTCGTCGCCTTCCTCTTCGCGGGTCCGGTGACCCTGCGAGCCATCCACATCTCCCAGCCGTCGCTGACGGTGGCGGGGGGGATCATCCTCTTCCTCATTGCCCTTCGGATGGTGTTCCCGAGCCCGAAGACCGCCACCGAGACGGTGCAGGGCGAGCCCTTCATCGTACCTTTGGCCATCCCCCTCGTGGCCGGCCCCTCGGCCATGGCGGCTCTGATCATGATCAGCCGCCAGGAGCCCGAACGCCGGCTCGAGTGGCTGGTGGCACTGATTCTGGCGTGGCTCCTCTCCAGCGCCATCATCCTGGCGGCCAGTCGCCTGAAGGATCTTCTGGGCCAGCGCGGTCTGATCGCTGTGGAGCGGCTCATGGGCATGGTGCTCGTCGCCGTCGCCGTGCAGATGCTCATGTCCGGAGTGGCGCAGTTCGTGGAGACGCTCTGACCCCGTTCCACGGCATCCCTTGATCCCGGCCCCCGGCGTGCGGTAGAGTCCGATACCGTCGCTGTTCCTCCCTCCCGACGAGCCCAATGGCCCACGTTCTGGTCATCGACGACGACGAAGATCACCGCATCCTCGCCCGTGAGATTCTCGAGCGTGAGGGTCACCGGGTGGAAGTCGCCGTGGACGGGCAGGACGGCCTTCGCCGCTTCGGGAAGAATCGCCCCGATGTGGTACTCACCGACATCCACATGCCGGGACTCGACGGCCACGCCGTCATCGAGGCGCTCAAGGTCCTCCATCCGGACGTGCCCATCATCGCCGTCTCCGGGGGAGGGGCCCGAGACAAGGACGAACTCCTCCTCGAGGCCATGCGGTTGGGTGCGGTGGAGGTGATTACGAAGCCCTTCGACTTCCGGCAGCTCCTCGGGGCGGTGCAGCGGGCGTTCCTTCTGCGCCGTTGAGCCGCCCTTCGCGCTCCTACCTCATCATCGTCAATCCCGTCTCGGGGAAGGGCGGGGGTCGGGTGCGGGCTCGGACCCTGGCCGATTCGCTGGCGGAATCGGCGTCGGTGGAGGTCGTGGAGACGAGCGCCAGGGGCGACGCGACGGAGATCGCCGCCGAGCGCGGACTCCAGCACGAGCGGGTCGTCGCCGTGGGAGGCGACGGTACCCTCAACGAGGTCCTCACGGGTCTCGCAACCCTCCAACGGTCCGCCGCCGACCTTCCAGAGCTCGGCTTCCTTCCGTCGGGCACGGCCAACGCCGCCGCTCCGGCGTTCGGCCTCGGGACCGATCCCGTCGCCATGGCCCGCGGCCTCGAAGGCCGGGGTGGCTGTGATGCGACGACGTCGCGTGCCGTGGACTTCGGCGTGGTACGGACCGACGCCGGGGAGCGTCCCTTCCTCCTCTGGTGTGGAGCGGGCTACGACGCGGTGGTCATCGACGCCCTGAACTCGGCGCGAACGGGTCGGATGGGGCTCCTCGGCTTGGTCCGCAATGCGCCTGCCGTCACGGCCAGGATCATCGGGTACGAGGAACCTCCCATCCAAGCCACCGTGGACGGCAAGGAGTGGGGAGACATCGGTGGCGTCATCATCGCCAACGTCGCCGACGTGGCCTTCGGCGGGACCATCGCCGGTCCTGCGGATCCCTTCGACGGTCGGATGGACGTGGTGGCCGCCGCCAGGGGCGTGAAGCGCCGCTTGCCGCTCCTGGGGTTGGCCATGCTCGGATCGGGTCTACACGCCGCCCGGGGCATGCGGTGGGCTCCGGCCTCGTCCGTGGCGTTGTCGTCTCCGGGTCCCGTGCCCGTCCAGATCGACGGGGAACCGTCGGGCACCCTGCCGGTGGACGTCCGGGTGGTGCCCGAGGGCGTGCGGCTTCTGCTGACCTGAGGGGCCAGCCCCTGCGGTCCTACCGCTTGAAACCGCTCATGAAGTCCGACCCGGCTCGCCGCGCCGCCTCCGAGAGCGTGTCGAGGAAGTCCTTGGCTCCCTGGGCATATGCCTGGGCGGCCTGCCGCAGATCTTCCTGGTACGCAGGATCGGGCTCACCGCGACGCGAGTACTCGCCGCGGATGATGCGGTCGTAGTCGCCGCTCTCGATCCAGTCCCGCAGTTCGCTCACCCTCAGGACGTAGAAGGGGTGGGTCTGGCCCAGGAGGTTGAGGACCTTGAAGACCTGATCGGCGACGTCGGCTCCCTGCCGGTAGTCCTCGGCCTGGACGATGAACTCCTGAAGGCTGGTCTCCTCCG
>CALJKZ010000572.1 GCA_937983085.1 uncultured Gemmatimonadales bacterium | reverse complement strand
GACTCGCAGCCCGCTCGCTGATGGGTACCCGGCGCATGTCCCGGTAGGCCCAGATGGTCCCGACACCGAGAACGTGGGCCATCTCGTGGAGCACGACCGTCTGCATGTTGCCCTCGAGTTCGAGGAGGTCGAGGTCGGCGTCATCGAACTCCATCGTGCCCACGAAGGCCAACCCGCTTCCATTCCGAATGGCGCACGGACCGGCCCGTGCGAGGGTGCCACCCGGACCGTCGATGTTCCGGATGGCCACGTAGATGATGACGTCATCGATGACCCCAGTGAGCGCGGGCTGGCCATCGATGCAGCCGTTGGCGGCGATCTGGGCGCCCCCGAGATCGTAGTCCGGGATGTCCCCGGTGATGACCGTATTCCAGATGTCTGCTGCATCCAGGAACGCCTGATCCTGACTCGCCGTCCCGTTGTCCACGAAGACGAGCTCGAGATCGAACGTCTCCACCGGATCGCCGGTCGTCACGGTGAGCGACGAATTCGTGAATCCCGAGGGTCCCGGAGAGTTGTCCGGGGCGAAGACCGAGATGTGGTACTCGCCCGTGGCCTCAGGGAACTGACACGTCTCGGTCATGGTGGGACCGTCGCTGATGCAGTCGTCGAAGTCGTCCCGGTTGCGAGGACGCTCGCCACCCGCGATCCAGAGGTCCACGTCACCGGTGCCTCCGGAGAGCTGGACCGTCAGGTTCGTCGGCGTACCGCCGACGTCCACCATGAAGAGGATCTCCTCGCCGGCGCTGCCGCTGAGGGCCGGGACCGTGGTGCCCGGCGCGATGACCTGCTGCTCGACGACGACGAGCTCCCGGTCGTCGGTGTTGTTCACCTCGTTCAGCTCCAGGACCGTCCCTTCGCTGTCAACCACCGCCTCGACGGTGCGCATCCCGGCGGCGAAGGGACCGGCGCTGAAGGCCACCTCCACCTCGGCAGCAGCGTCCAATCCCACCACGTCCACGCCGTCTACCTCCACCCCGTCCACCATGAGCTCCACCCGGAACGCCGCCGCGGCGGCATCACCCTGGTTGAGCACCGTGGCAAAGATGTCGACCGCGTCCAAGGTCGACGGATCGGAGCGCACCACCCGGATGGGGTCGGAGAAAAGGAGATCCGGCGTCGGGGTGTCGCTACCACCGAACGCGCTGAGCTCGACGGTGTCGACATCGATGGCCGCGGTCACCGTCTGGGGACCGAACATGGCGTCCAGGGTCCACGTGGTGGAGACGAGTCCGTCGGCTCCCGACGTCCCCGACGTGGGGTTCACCGACCCGCTGTTGTCGCCTGGCGTGAACGTCACTTCGACGCCCTCCACCGGGGCCCCACCCTGGTCCTGGACGATGGCTACGATGGGATCGTCCAACGCTGTACCCGCGAGCCCGGACTGGTTGTTGCCCGAGGAAGCGGCCACGAAGGACGCGACCTGCGCCACGTTCACCGACACCGACTCGCTCAGGGCGCCCGCCGTGGCCTCCACCGTCGTCGCCCCGTTGCCCACCGCCCGGATGACACCTGCGGGCGTGACGCTGGCCACCGCCGTGCTCACGCTCGACCACGTGACCGCATTGGCCATGGGATCGCCGAACTGGTCCCGGACCGTCGCCGAGATGCGTTGGGAGGCGCCGAGAAATCCGAAGTTCACGGCGGTGACGGACAGCGTGAGCGTCGTCGGGACGGGATCCTCGACCTCGGGCGTGGTGCTTCCACCACACGACGTGAGGGCGAGGAGGACGAGTGCGCACGCGGTGCGCCGTAGAGCGAGCCGATTCAAGAAGTCACCTCTCCCGGGGGCGTGCCCGTTCGGACGGGTTCGCTCCAAAGGGTCTGATTCGCGAAGACCGTTCTACGTTAGCGCGAATCGCCCCCTTCGAGCCAGTGAATCGACCCCCCGATCGATCCTCGGCTCCAGGGTGCGGAGTCCGTCGTGCGCTTCCGCTGGTGAACGAAGGGCGTTTCGCCCCCCGCGTCAGTCGTTTCGCTTGTTCCGGCGCCGGCGGGCCTCGAGGACGACACCGGCGATTCCGGTGGCGACGAGAGCGGCCGTCGCGGGTTCCGGGACACTCACGGTGCGCAGTACGACGGCAGCGGAAACGGGGTCGGGAAGGAGCAGGGTGCCGGCCAGGGCTCCGACGATGGCGACAGCGGCGGCAACGAGGCCTTTGGATCGATTCACGATGGTTCCGGGAGTCGGGGGGTTGGATCGTTCAAACTCGTACGGAAAGCAAGTCTCGGGCCAGCGACGGAGCGACACCACCACATATGGGGGTGGAGGCCGGATGACCGCATGCGACGGGGGCTTTCCGGCACCCCGCCTCGCCTGGCACACCCACGCTCTCGCCGATGCTGGGGCGAAAGCGTCGGACCGGCGCCACACTCACTCTGTAGCACCGGTCCGACATCCACCGCGGAGTAGCCGTCGTAGGCCACTCTGTCCAGGGGTACGCCAGCGTCGCGTGGAGGCGACGGGTCGTGTGTACCTCGTCTAGGGCGTGATGAGCGCGAAGTAGGCGTCGATGTTGAAGCCCGACGGATCCACTTGGTAGTACTGCCCCCGGGCGAAGACACCCGTGGTGGGGAAGTACGGCGGCGGCGACGTCGCGCCACAAGCATCGTACGAGTACCGCTTGATGTACCCGCGACCACTGGTCAGACCGACGGCGCCACGTTGGCGCTGGATGATTCCTCCGGTGAGGTAGAGACATCCTCGACCGTTGTTGGCACCCTCGCAGTCCTCTTCGCTGGACGAGCCCGAGCTGTAGTTCTGGACCGTGAAGATGTCCAGTGCCAAGACGGTCCCGTGGAAGAACTCGTCACTGGTGTCGTCGAGGGTGTAGTACTTGTCGACCCCCGATCCACCCACCCACGCCGGCGCATTGAGGTCGTTGTCGGCCACGATGACGTCATCGCCGGAGAAGTATCCGGCGATGTCGACACACGTGCCCGCTCCCGGATCGGTGACGTAGGTGATATCGTCGCCGAAGATGATGTCGTTGGACGCCGCGACGGTGACCCGGCCTCGGACCTTGCCACTGACAACGACCTTGCCGTCCACGTAGATGACGCCCTTGAAGTTCGGGTTCAAGGCGCGGGAGATGGGGAAGAGATACGCTGAATCGGGTCGCGTCGTAGCAAGCAGCGCCGGAGGCGTGGGGTTCGGGTACTGGAGCCACTGACCGTACCCGTCGGACGTGGCCCGGAAGTTCCCCGTGATCTCGTCGGCTCCGCCCAGGTAGCAGCGGGACGTCGAGTTCTTCAGTGCGAGCTGCGCGTTATGACCACCGGGGTGGGACTGGTTCGTCGTGTAGAAGACGCCACCGTGGTAGTCCCCGCACTGGTCGGACGCTTCTTCATTGCCCGTCGCCGTCACCCAGTCGGCGTTGCCCGACTGGTAGACGCGGATGAAGCCCTCATTGTCATCGGACTCGTCACCGTCGCCGTTCAGGTCGATGGCGATGAACTCGATTCGGGTGGTGGCTTCACCGGAGCCGCCGCTCGTGTTGCCCACGAAGGCGGTGCTGCCGATGGTGGCCTGCGTCTGCAGCTTGCTGAGCTCGGCGGTGGCCGGGAGCGGAATGTCGGAGACGTTCTCCACGAAGCCCTGTCGGAAGCTGCCGTACCCCGGCACCTGGACGTCCAGGCCGGTCGTGAGCGGTCCGTGGAAGGTGGCCGAGTCGGCACCGCACGGAGAGTAGAGGCGGATGGGCGAGTTGCTGTGCACCGGCCCGAAGAGCTGGTCTCGGCACCCGAAGCGGATGGTGGAGGGCTCGAAGTCGGTGAAGTAGGCGTACTTCGCGAAGCTCTCTTGATAGACCTGGGAGCGCCGGATCACGCGGCCTCCACCGGCGTCCTCCACCACGGAGACCACCGAGCCGAAGACGCCGTACTGACCGGTCGTCACACCGCTGGGACCGGCATACACCCACCGACGGACGCCGGGAATGGTATCGCCAGCGGCATCGACTACCGCGACGCCGTTCTCCAGGGTCACGTATCCGCTGTCCGGATAGATGGAGTCCTCGGCGTTCAGGCGCGCGCGCGCCCACTCGAGGCCGCCGTCGGCCACCATGGCCAACTCGGCCTGCCGGTCGAAGTAGTTGTTCACCAGGAGGTGGTTCGTCCCGATGACCGAAGCGGCTGCGACGAGGGATCCTACGATCACCACGACGAGGACCGTCAGGATGAGTGCGAAGCCTCCCTTCTCGGCGCTGGGGGCGGGGCGCGTCTTCACGTTGTTCATGGTGGGTTCCTCGGTTCCTTCTAT
The DNA here is from genome assembly GCA_937983085.1 of uncultured Gemmatimonadales bacterium. Lineage (GTDB taxonomy): Bacteria > Gemmatimonadota > Gemmatimonadetes > Longimicrobiales > Gaopeijiaceae > UBA2589. The sequence continues at coordinate 10,436 of CALJKZ010000572.1, read as the reverse complement.
GCGATAGCCGGCGGTCATGGGATGATGACCAGGGCCGACTGCTCGAGCGACGACAGCAGGGGCGTGCAGTCCTGAGCCGCGATGGCGTACTGGTACGTCTCACCGGACACCACGCCGTGGTCGTCGTACTGGTAGGTGGCCAATCCTGCAGGGATGCTCACGTAGGGGTCTCCCCAGTCGGTGCCGATGGGCAGGCTTTGTCTGTAGATGACGTCGCGGGCCACGGCGCGCTCACCCATGGTCTCGGCGGTGGCGGCGTTCCAGGTCAGCTGAGACACGCAGTTGCCGCCCCCGAGATCGACGGGCAGCGCCACCAACGGGGGGCCCAGGATGGGCTCGTCACCGCACGTGCGCATGAGCTCGAAGCCTGCGTTGGGCATGGCGATCATGCGCCGCGCCGCCACGATTCTCTCGTTGTCACCCGTGAGACCGTTGGTGGCCTGGAAGGTCACGCGGACGGCCCGAATGGAGTCGGCCAGCGCGGAGGCGGCCGTGTCGGCGGACACCCGGTGGTAGGTCGACGTATGGATGATCGGGAGCGCACTGTTGGGGATCTCCGCCAAGGACGAAGGCGCGCTGGCGAAGTCCTGCCGGCGCATGTACTGGAAGAACGGCAGCGTGTCCTGGCGCAGGAGGTTGCGGGCCAGGGGCTCCGGGGTGGCGGCGTTGATCTGTCGGAAGAGTACGAAGTCGTCGCTGCGGGCCGTGCTCGTGTCCGCCTCGAACCAGTACATGAGGAGCTCGGCGGGGCTGCGTGTCCCCGCGGAGCTCAGATACAGCGTGTCCGGCCAGGTGTACGACGTGGTCGGAAGCGTGATGGACGGGTTCGGCACGGTCACCTGACCCGTCGGGGCTCCGAGGTCGATGTACGCGGCGAAGACGTCGTTGGCGATGTTCGACGCGTAGTCCCCGGTGAAGGCGATGATGTTCGATCCGGCGTAGACGAGCGACGGCTGGATGGTCGGCACGTTGGTGCCCAGCGCCGGGATGTCCGTCTCCAGGGAAGCCATGGCGTACCGCATGTTCTGCAGCGCGTTCATCTTGTCCATGCCACGGTGGAACAGGTTGTTCTGCGTGGCGACGAAGCCGATGGCGATGGCGAACACGATCCCGTAGATGCTGATCGAGACGATCATCTCCACCAGCGTGAAGCCGGCTCGGGTCGATGCTCCTCGACGGGGGGCGGTGCGCGGAGTCGTCATGGTGCGGCCAGGACTAGAGATCGGGAGACGGGGGCCGACACTCGGCCTCCGGTGACTTCGACGAGAACGGTCCAGTAGTCGACGTATTTGCCCGACGGCTGGAGGGTGCGCGTGCGGGCGAACGTGGTCCGACGGGCGGCACCCGGGAGGCCGACCAGGCCCGTATCCGTAGCTGTGTAGAGCGTGTCCAGGACGCCGTAGCGCGGATCCAAGCGGATCTCGGACAGCCGGTCCTGAACGTGCTGCAAGGCCACGAAGTCGGCCTCGGAGTGGTTCACCGGCTCGAGCATCTTGCTCGAGGATGCCGAGATGGCCAGCAGCGCCACAGACAGCATGACGATGGCGACCATGATTTCGATGAGCGTGAAGCCCTGATTCGATCGGTTCAGCATGTCTGGACCCACGATTCGGTCTGGAAGGAGTAGCAACGGACCCGCCCGGTGGCGCGTTCGATCTCGATGGCCCGGGTGTCCATGGCGTACGCCCCGGCCGTGGCGGCCCTGCGGGACGTGACGTAGAGGATGGCCTCGGTGCTGGCGCTCCCGTTCCGTCGGAAGGTCAGCGCCGGCATGCCGTCCTGGGTGTCGGTGAAGGTGTTCATGGCACCACCGGCCGCGCGGGCCGTCGCGACGCCACGGCCGAAGACCACGCCTTCCTCGAGCTCCACCACGTGGGTGTTCTCTCCCCCGTCCACCGTGCCGTCGTTGTCCAGGTCGTAGTGGACGCGGATCCGGCTGTTGGCGGAGTCGATGGCCAGGACGACGTTGTGCTGCCGGAGGACGGAGTTGCGCTGCTGCGCGGTGAGGGTGCTGGCCACCGTCACCAATCCCCCATCCATCTGGAACTTCTCCGGTCGGACCATCGGCGCGGCAATGCCGACGATGATGGAGAGCAGGAGCATCACCATGATGAGCTCGACGAGGGAAACTCCGCTCTCGTCGCTCGACGTCGTGCCATTCGGTCTGTCTCGATGCCCGATCATCTTCGGCCTCGGCTGTTTCGGTCGAATCCTCAGACCCACGTCCTGCGGGGGGGGCGCCCGTCTCTAGACGCAAGGCGGGTACCGGAGCGGACTAGAACGTGCCAGAGTGCCGGAAAGCCTTGTATGACGGGCCTTCTCGGGACATGCGCGTTCCCTGCACACCTCACGCTGAACCGTTTTTCCGGAAATCTTTTCCGTCGTGGGCACATGGGGTGCGGCACCGTTTTTGCGCGGCGGGGCGGGCACATTGCGCTCCCGACGCGGCTCGGGCCGAGGGGCATGAACCGTTCCAAGGACGTTCCGTGAAACGGTCGTGAAACGAGATTGCAACGGACGGAGCATCGGCCGGCCGCTCCCCACTACGGCGCAAGTCGTTGATGCCCAGGTGCCTGCGGATCATCCCGCAGCCTGCGCGCGTCCGGTACGTCTCTTGTTCTCCTTGCCGATGGATGCGTCGCACGCGGCGACGCCCATGACGTCCAGGAAGGAGACGTGCCATGAGGAGAGGGTCCCTGTTCGCGCTGGTCCTGGTGTTCGCCCTCGGGGGATGTGAGACCCCCACCGCGCCGGAGGCCGAGGCCGAAATCCAGGCGAGCTACTACGGTGGGTCGGACGCCGTCCGCACCTATCGGGTCACCGTGACCAACCTGACCTCGTCCCAGCCCATGACGCCGTCTTTCGTGTCTACCCACGACCGACGGGTGCGACTCTACCGCATCGGAAGGCGTGCCAGCGAGGGCATCAAGGAGATCGCCGAGAACGGCAATCTCAGTGTGCTCCAGGAGCGCCTCGAGGCGAGCAAGCGCGTGAGCAGCGTCGTCATCGCAGCCGGCGATCCGCCTCCCCTGCTCCAGGGAGAGTCCATCACCTTCGAGATCACCGCCAGCGGCCGCGCCCACTTCCTCTCATGGGCCAGCATGCTCATCTGCACCAATGACGGCTTCACCGGCAACAACCGCATCTTCCTGCCGAGGAAGGTCGGCGCGACCCGGTGGGCCCGGTCCTACGGCTTCGATGCCGGGACGGAGCGCAACACCGAGGACTTCGCCGACATCGTGCCTCCGTGCCAGATCTTCGGAGCCACGTCGTCCGACGATGCCGGCACGGGCATGAGCAATCCCGAACTCGCCACCAAGGGGCGTGTGCGCTTCCATCGGGGCATCCGAGGCGGCAACGACCTCGTGCCCGAGCTCCACGGGTGGAAGAACCCCGTGGCGAGCATCAAGGTGGAGCGCATCGGCTGACGGTTCTCCGAAGCGTGGCTGCCCGGGGCTGAGGGCAGTTGGCGAGCCTGGTGCTTACAGAACACCCCCCGGTCCAGTAGGGCCGGGGGGTGGTTGCTGAACCCTCCTGGAAGGACTGGACGACACTCGAGAGCGTGTCAACGGTGTACGGTTGGGCTTCTGGCGCGTACAGGGCGCAAGAAGAAAGGCCCCACGCTCAACGAGCGTGGGGCCAGTGCAAGGCAACTCAAGATCCAGCGACGGATCCGATCAGTTCAGTTCGCACCCTTGGTTGTTGAGATCATCGAACAAGTCTTTGATGTCCTCGAACTCACCGGACGCAAACGCCGACTGTACGAGATCGATGATGTCCGAGCTGGCAAGGTCGTACTCGACATCGGGCGAATTCGCATTGAGTAGGGCGGCCACGGCGTGACGGATCAGAGCGTTGGCGCCACCGCCACGAGCCCGAACCGCTTGGCCCAATGACATCTCGGGTCCCACACCGAAGACATCCGCGAAGGAATCGTCGGGGGACAAACCGACCCAACTGTCATAGTGGTGTGCCTGCCGCCAGTAACCCGGCGTGCAGCCCTGCCCTCCGCCTCCCCCGTCAGTCGTCGAGTTCTTGAAGAAAAGGCGGGCTCCACTCAGCGGAACGAGCGTAATGCTCGGCGCGCCCCCACGCTCGTACGGCGTGATAACACCCTGACTCAGAGGCTCATGGTTGTCGAACCAAACCGAAACGGACTCGAGGATCGCGTCGTCCGGTAGAACTTCGCTAACCGTAATGACGGTTTCGTCGTCGAAGCTCGTGGCATCGCGCTGCCAAACGACCTCACATCCCGGAGGTGGCTGGAGGGTGCCCACCTCGAGCCACGGCCGAGCTACGAGAGTGGGGTTGGCGTTGAGGATAGTACCACCCGACGAAGCGGCGATCTCGAAGTCGAACGATCGACCCAAAGTGCCGTCGTCAGGGAGGCCATTCACATCGAGGAAGGACGTCTTGCAGACCGTCACTGTGATGGCGCCCGACCCGGGGATCACGGTCAGAGCGGGATCGAGATCAACCGGTCCTTGGATGTCGTCCGAGCAGGCCGCTAGGCCGAATACCAAGGTTGAAAGGGCCAACGCGGATCTCATTCGTTTCATCGTACGACTCCTTGGGGGGGCGGTTTGCACGACGACAACGTGCATATACCAATAAGATCTGATGGCTCTGGAAGTTGTGTGCCAAGCAGGGCGGGTAGACAGCAGCCCAGAAACGGCGGGCTTCTCGAGCCGCTCGGGGTAGGCAGCTGTCGCGAGAACGCACCACCTATCTGTTGCTTTGAAGACACACACGGATCGGCGATTCCCGAATCCGGCACCAGCGCTCGATCCTGCTTCCGATCGCTTCGAAGAAGGGACGAACCGCGCCCGTCGTGCCGCTGCATCCAGCTGGGGTCCCGTGCCGAATCAGTGGGCGCTGCTGGACTCGAACCAGCGACCCCCTGCTTGTAAGGCAGGTGCTCTAACCAAGCTGAGCTAAGCGCCCGTCAGTACTTCTCCCCGCAAATACGCCATTTCTGGCGTCTCCCACCAACGCTCCCTCTCGCTAGTGTGTACGTTGGTGTGTACGTTCGGCCGGGCTCACTTCGCCTCCCTGAGCTCCCCGGCCTCCAGCACGACGCGTAACATAGTCTCAGAGTCCGCATGCTGGTATGCGGACTTGAGCGTTTGCACCGTCTTCCAGCCTCCTGCCGCGGCCACGTCCACGTCGGGGAGATGTTTCCGCTCGGTCGCCCACTTCCGACGATAGGCGTGCCAGAGACTCCCCTTCTGCGGCTCGAGTCCGGCCAGCTCTTCTGCCTTGCGAAGCCACCGGTCGGCAAGATGCCGCGACACAGGCTTGCGCGCGTCCCCGGGCGCCGGAAACAGCGGAGCCGATCCAATCCCCGGTCGCTCCCGCAGAATCCGGTCGATTGCGGCCCGGACCGTCGGTGAGATCGGGACTACGGTTTCCCGGCCCGTCTTGTCGGTCGAGGCGGGCCACCGGATCGACCCGTGGGGACCCTGGTCCAGGCGAAGGTCGTCATACGTGAGTTTGCACACCGCAGAGATCCTCCGACCCGTCCCGTTCACGATGTCCAGGAGCTCGGACAGGTAGCTCCGCACTTCCACGTGCTTCCCCCATCGGCTCTCCATCATGACTCGATCGGAGACCTCTCGGATCGTGAGGAACCGGTCGTGGGTCGCGACCGGGCGCCGCGTGTTCTTCTCCCTGGGCGCCTCGAAACCCCGCACGGGGTTCTCGCGCATCAGGTAGTGGCCTGCGGGTGTGCGCCACTTTGTCGCCCAGTTGAAGACCCAACGAAGCCAGTTGCAGTCTGCTTCGACCGTTCGGTCACGGACCGGGCGTCGCTTGTCCTCCGAGACTCTGGCGCCCCGGGCATCGATCGCACCTGACGAACGGAGGTCGATGAGGCGCTCCCAGTCGCCCAGACTGACGTGGTGAGGATCGATCTCGGCGCCCAGAACGCGTTTCCACATCTGGATGCGCCGTGCGTCCTGGCTCTGCTCCCCCTCCGTCTTCCGCGGCGTCCGGTGCTTCAGGTACGAGGCGAAGACCACGTCCAGCGTGACCTTGCCGGACCGGATCGCCTCGTCGCCGCGCGCCAGCTTCGCAGCCTGTTCGAGCGCCCACGCCTTCGCGCGCTCGCGATCGGAGTTCTTCAAGGACTTCCGCTTCCACGACCTCGTGACCGGGTTCCAGACCCGCCCATAGATCGGGCCGCCCGGCTCGCGCTCCTCCACCGTGACCGTGTGCGGTCGCTCACCGGCGGAGAAGCGCCACTTCTTCTGCCTTCGCCTACTCACTGTCCACCTCCTGTGAAAGGGATTGCCGCAGGGTGTCCGCCGCATCCGCGCAGCTGCCGGACCATCGTTCCAAGGCCCCAGCAAGCGCTTCGGCGACGTCTCTCGTGGGCGCGCGGTCGCCCTGCCGTATCCTGACCAGGGTCGAATGCGGGACCCCGGCTTCGCGGGCCAAGGCGCGCAATGAACCGGGTGCGTCCGCGAGCGCCCGCCGAACTGCCTCCTGCATGTTCTCCATGGCACCATATTGGTGCCGCGTGGTCGATCTGCGCAAGGGCCATCAGAGCTGCTCCGCCAGAATCTCTCCGGCGAGATCAGGCTCTCCGGACGCGGGGCCGTTCACGCGCTTGGGCGTCTTCAGCGGGAGATCACACCGCCGCACCCGAGGCCTGCCCCTGTCCCCGATGTTCGGGATTTCACCAGCGGCCACCTTCTGTTGGAGCGACGAGTAGCTGTAGCCGGTCTCGTCGGCCGCCGCCTCGAGGGTGAGCGCTTCCGACCGCCACGTCTCGAGCCGCTCCTCGAGCTCCGCGGCGCACGCCTCCAAGGCGAGCGCCTGGGGCTCCGCGCCGTACCTCCGAAGGTCAGCGGCCTGGGTGCGCCACTCGACCGCCAACGTCCGTATCTGCTGAACGTCTCCCATGCTTCATGTTCACACTCCCTCATCGTCGGACTTTCGCCTTGCGTGCCATCGAGTCATCCGACCGTCAGTCGGATCGGTCCCCAGCCGACGAAGGGAGTGGGGACGCAGGCTCGGTGGCCGCTGAGTTCTACGGTCGCGCTCAGTTCAACGGGTCCACGGCGTGCGGGACCCTAATGCCCATGCGGATCGCCCGAGTGCGGGGGATCGAGGATTCCCTGGTTACCACATATCCCACGGCGTCGGAACCCTCCATGTGGCCGAAGTCGTTTTCTATTCCGCCTCCCGACCAACCCCATCCGTACTGGTGCTGCATCCAGTCGATCACATAGCCCTCGATCGCGCTCTCGAGTGATCCGTCCTGGCGCGCCACTTTTCGAAGCTCGTCGTCTGGGATGTCGATTATGGTTTCTCGCCGCTCAATTCCGATCTGTAGCCATGCTTTGACCTTCATGCTGCATCTCCTTTTTCGTCCTTCGTTTCTTGATCTGGAGTCTGGTCAGAAAAGACCGTCCGGAGGTCGACGACGTCCCCCTGCCCATCGACGTGCCACCCTTCCCTTGCGTGCCACCTGTGCCGGGTGTCGGTGCCCCTGTTCTCGATGGCGCCCTGCGCCTCGAGGCGCGAGATCGCAGCTCTAACTCTGTCGGTGCCTCCAGTCACCTCTTCACAGATCACGCCCTTGGGTGACCCCGGTTGCTCTGCGATGTAGTGGAACACGCGTGCGTCCAAGGGCAGCAGCCTGTCTGCCACGGCGGGTACGGCAACGGCGCTGGAGACCACCTTCGAGCGCTCGCTCCCACCACGCCTGAGCACCAGACCGGGGAGCTTCTTGAGGCGGAATTCTCTGGGTTCGGGGATCGGGAAGTCCCTCGCCTTGCGTCCGTGAAGCGTGACCGGCCTCCCGCCATCCAGATCGGCACGGCTTCCGCTCACGCGATAGGCGAAGTCCAGTCCTTGTTCCCACGCAGAAGCGCCTCGAGCGCGAGTGTTCTCCTTCAAGCCGACATGGTGCGTGAAGATCGCCGTGCATCCAGTTCGAGCGGTCAACGCGGAAAGCATGCCGGTTATGTCGTTGGCGACGTCGTTGTCGTTCTCGGACTGGTCGGCGCCCAGGGTCTTGCCGAGAGTGTCGAAGAAGACAAGCCCCGCCCCGGTCTCTTCAACGGTCCGAAACAGCCCGTCGCGGAAGTCGGGGTCATCGAAGCGAGCGGGGTACCGATTAATGACGACTCGCCCATCGAGCACCTCGAACATCTCTTCCACGGTCGTCTCGGCCTCCAAGAACCCGTGCTCTACGAGCCAGCCGAGAAGACGCTGAGGGAACGCGTGATTCCCTTCGGCAATGAGAAAGACAACGGGTCTCTGCTTCGTCTCCTTCCCGAACCAGGGCCGCCCGAAGGCCACGGACAGCCCGAGGTCGATCAGTAACCACGTCTTGCCGAGCGAGAAGTCGGCGATGAGACCGCCCACACCGCCCTCTGGGATCAGGTCCTCGACGAGGAACGAGGTGTCCAGGTCGAGATCGTCGGGCCCGAGCACGCGAAGGCGAGGCCTACCGTTCCCGTCTCGTTCGAAGGCCCCGTGGTCTACGCCAGGAAGAGTCGCCTCGAAGACCTGGCGAGCCTCCGAGGCCCCCAGCCTTCTCTGGAGCGAGCCGATCGCCACCGCGCGGACCAGGAGCCGCTCCTTGGGGGGCAGTATAGACATCGCCTCATGGAGCGCCTCCAGATCGGTCGTCGTCGTCCGCCAGTTCTGCCCGAGGCCCTCGGCCAGAGCGAGCGCCCGACCGAGACCCTCACCTGTGGCGAGCTCTGCGGGCTCTACTACGGGCCTCGGCGCCACAGGGAAGACCAAGGGCCCCACGTTGATGCCGTGCTTCCGCGCCTCGTCGAGCAGCCACGGCCAGCCAACACGATAAGGTCCGTTGAGCCCTTCGTAGGTGTGCTCGACGTCGTCCGAGGCATTTTGGTGCGTTGTCGATCGGGCGGCCCAATCGTGAACGATGGCGAGCCCCTCAATGGGGTCGTCTTGCGCGGCGGCCTTCACGGCGTAGATGAAGCACAGATAGTCGGCCCGATCGACGTACGTCTCATCGTTCGGGATCCGGCGGACCAACGCCCTCAATTGGTCGATACTCGGCGCCTTCAACCCGTCCTGCGGGGGTGCAGCCTTTTGTTGGCCGGTCCCGACCTGGTGGCTCTCAATGCCTCTCTGCGCGAGTAAGTCTTCGAGGGACTCCAAGAACGCCAGCACGTCTTGCCGGGTGATGCGAACCAGGTCGTCCGGTGCAAGTTCCCACAACGGTATCGGCGCCCACCGATATGGATTGCCGCTGGGGTGCGTCCCGGCGACGAGGTATTGTCGGCCGGACGCCAGGACCTCGACGGTGTGGCTCTTACCACCATGGTCGAACTGGAGTGCGAGGCGACCAAACGGTGTCTCCGTGCGGTAGGGCAGAAGCATCCGAGGCTCACGTCCGTACCGCACAGGCGCCGTGCCGAGTACGTCGAGGGCCAGCTCCTTGACCAGGGCCGCGATCTCCGGGTCGTCCACATCGATATCCACCGCCGGGTAGTAGTCTCCCAGCAGTCCGATGTTCGAACCCCATTCGTCCCATAGCCCGACATCGCGCTGGGACGCTGGCTGACGAGTAAATGGGTATCCCACCCATGTGCCGTCAGCCTTGCGCTTTCCGGGTACCTTGCCTCGCATCGAATCCTTGAGTCCGGACGCCTCTGATATGGCGGCGTCAGGTGGCACCACGGACACAAGATCCCAGAAGCCTGCCTCATAGAGCCTGGTGGCCACGTCCGGCGGTGTGGCGAAATCGATCAATTACGTTCTGCCTCCTCGGTCCACTCGCACCAGGCTGCCCCGGGGCACGGCCCCGCAGGTCTCCTGGTGCTGCCCAGTGCCTCCAGCTCGTGGTAGCTGGCGGCCGCGGGTTCGGCATTCGACGAACCCATGCGATCAACGTCGAGGAGGTCGCGATGCCTGGGCACCTCTTGTCCGGTGGTTCTGGGCATGAGACGTATGGACGTCCACGGTGCGCTCCTCTGACCCTCCCACAACCCCACGTCCCTATGCCTGGACCTCGCCGTTCACGGATCTCCAAGCATCGTCTCGAGATCGCCGACCAGGAGGCGCTCACCCGCTTTCTGGCTGCGCTCGAGGCGGAACACGGGAGTCAGACGGCGGCGGCCCGCTCGATTGGCATCGAGCAGAATCACTTCTCCAAACTCAAGAAGGGGCGGTTCAAGGCGATCAGCTTCCAGACATACCGGAAGATCTTGAGGAACTTTGGGGCCGAGCCCCATGAGTTCGGACCGACGCACGCGGAGATCGTGGGGTTCTCGGTCGCACCGGAACCGGACGAGACACCCAGGACGCACGAGGATCTGACGCCCGAAGGCCAGGCTCTAGTCGATGAGCTAGAGGACAAGCACCAAGCGTTGACTCAAGCCCTCCACGCGTATCGCGACATCAAGCGTCGGGCGGCGTTCCATCGAGAGCCCGACAGAAGAGAGCCC
>CALJKZ010000571.1 GCA_937983085.1 uncultured Gemmatimonadales bacterium | reverse complement strand
CCAAGCTCTTCACCGCCATCGCGGTGATGCAGCTGCGGGACGAGGGGCGCTTGGCGCTGCGCGATCCGGTGGAGAAGCACCTTCCGTGGTACGCCGTCGAGCAGCGTTGGGAGGGGTCACCGCCGGTGACGGTGCAGGGTCTGCTCACCCACTCGTCGGGCCTTCCCCGGGAGTCCAATCATCCCTACTGGACCGGACCGGACTTCCCCTTCCCCACCGAGGGCGAAGTGGTGGACGGGCTGCGGGAACAGGAGACCCTCTATCCCGCCCGCCGGTACTTCCAGTACTCCAACCTGGGCCTCACCCTTGCCGGCGAGATCGTCGAGGAACTCTCGGGCATGGAGTACGACGAGTACGTCCGCCAAAACATCCTCGACCCCATTGGCTTGGCGAACACCTACCCGGATATCCCCATGGAGCACCGGGGAGGACGTCTGGCCACGGGGTACAGTGCCCCCACGCGTGATGGCAAACGGGAGGAAGTGGCGTTCTTCCAGGCCAGGGGAATCGCGGCGGCGGCGGGGTTCGCGTCGACCTCGGAAGATCTGGCGCGATTCGCATCATGGCAGTTCCGACTCACCGGTGACCGGGACGAGGTCCTTCACGCCCACACCCTCGACGAGATGCACCGGGTGCACTACGTGGACCCGTCCTTCAACACGTTCTGGGGCCTCGGCTTCAGCGTTCGTAGATCCGGCGGCGAGACTTTCGTGGGTCACGGCGGGAGCTGCCCCGGATTCCGCAGTCAGTTGAACATGCAGACCGACGACAAGATCGCCACGGTCTTCATGGCCAACGCAATGGTGAGCGCCGGAGCGTATACCAGCGGCCTCTACGACCTGGTCGCCGACGCCATCAAGTCCGCGGCGAAGTCGGCCGACGACGAACACGTGGCGGACAACGGCACGGAACTCGCCTTCGGACCCGCGACGGAAGGACCCGATCTCACCCCCTACCTCGGCACGTACTCGGCCCAGCCGTGGGGTTCGGAGTCGGCGGCGGTCCGGTGGAAGGGCGGACTCGCCCTCATGTCGCTGCCCACCAGCAACCCGACGCAGGCGCTGACCCGGCTGGGTCACGACGAGGGCGACGTGTTCTACATCATCCGGCGCGACGGAGAGCGCGGCCACGACGTGATCTTCCACCGGAACGCGGCTGGGGAGGTGCAGAGCTACAGCCAGCACGGGAACCACAGCCGGAAGTTGGCGGGCCCCGCCGGCTGATCACGCGGTGAAGAGCATGCGCGCGGTGAACGGAAGCCCGGGTCCCGAGCCACGCCCGGTGGTCGAGGTATGGAGCGCGCTCCGCGCCCTCGGGTCGCGGGCCACGCGTGGCGACCTCATGCTCGCCACCACGCACCCGTTGACCTCCGTCGACGCCGCCCTCCACGCCCTCATGGCCGATGGACGCGTGGAGGTGACCGTCACCGGATCCGCCCATCTGGTCTATCGGCTTTCAGAAGCCGGAGCCGCAGGCCCGCACGCGCTCTCCCCGTCGACTCCCCTGCGGCTCGGGCTTCGACGAGCCCGGTCCGCCGCAGCCCACGACCTCCACCACCCGGTCCACTTCGACGCCAAGACCCTCCGCCTTCTGAGGGCCCGGGAGGGCGTGGTCAGCGTCGCCGAGCTCGTGGAGCACACCGGGCTGACGGTGGCCGAGGCCCGCCGCGAGGCCGAGCGGTTGACGGCGTTGTACGGAGGGGAGGAGCACACGTCGCTGGACGGTCATGTCGTGTACGTCTTTCCCGAGCTGGCGGTCAGCGCCCACGGGAAGCTCAGGGTCCGCGAGCCGAGACCCGCTTGGATCCGGGCCGAGGATCCCATGGCCGCCTCCCCCACGCCGATGCCGACGCACCATATCGTGGCGCTGGCCGCCGCCATCGGGGCGCTGGCCTGGTTCGCCTCGTTCCCCCCCGGCCCTCTGGGCAGGGTCGTCGTCCTGGCGTCGGCGGCTGGAGCCGCCGCCGGCGCGGCCTTCGTGCTGACGGAATCACTCGTCCGCAGGGTGACCCGGCATCCCCGTGTTCGTCTCCGTCGGGATGCCACCATCCGACGTTATCTCCTGGGGCATGTCTTCGAGACGGCGCTCCGCGGGAAAGGTGTCGTGTCGGTGCGACGCGCCGTCGCCCACCTCCGGACGCGAACTGGCGTCTTCCTGTCGCACCGCCAGGTCGAACGAGTTCTCCACGGTCTCGCCGCCGAGTTCGACGCCACCGAGCTGGTGCTGGAAGGCGACCGGTTCTTCGGGTTCCGCAACGTCAAGCGTCAGTTCCTGGCCAGCGGACTCCACCGGACCAAACTCGCCGTGGAAGGGTAGGTCATGGGAGCGGCGATCTGCGACAGCGGGGACCGCGACGAGGCGGCCGCGGAGCGCGAGCTGCGGCTCTTCGACCACGACCTGGCCCGGGAGCCCAGACCGGACGATCGGGACCGACCTGCATCGATGGCCCCGCCTCGGTAGCTTCAGGGCACACGCGGCACCTACGAGACGACGATCAGAGCCAGGAGCGATACGAGATGGAACGAGGGAAGGAGCGACTCCAGAAACTCATGCAGCAGCTCGAACAGGAGCGCGACGAGCTGAAGGTCAAATTCGGCCTCGCGAAGCTCGAGGCGCGAGACGAGTGGCAACAGCTCGAGAAGAAAATGGATGCGCTCCGTGGGCGTATGAAGGTGGTGGGCGAAGAAGCCAAGGATGCTTCCGGAGACGTGGGCGCGGCCCTCGACACCGTGGCCGACGAGATCAAGGAAGGCTTCGCCCGGCTGAAGAAACTCATCTGACGACACGGCCCCGGGCCCTCATCGACGGTGAGGGTCGGGGGCTCTCGTCGGAACTCAGCGGGGAGGCAGGGATGAGGAGGAAGCGGATGAGGAGGAAGCGGATGAGGAGGAAGCGGATGAGGAGGACACCAGGCGGCCTGATGGCTCTACTGGCCGTTGGCCTGATAGCCCCGGCCATCGACGTGGAGGCCCAGGCCCCTCCCACGTGCACTGCCGATGCCTACGGCGAGCTCGACTTCTGGGTGGGGGAGTGGACGGTGTGGTCCGGCGGGCAGCAGGTCGGGACCAACCGCATCGTCAAGGTGATGGACGGGTGCGCCATCGAAGAACATTGGGTCGACGCAGGGGGCGGGACCGGGCAGAGCCTCTTCTACTACCTGCCCGCCGAGGGCGAGTGGCGACAGGTGTGGGTCACACCCTACGCCCCGGCACCGGGAGGCGTGAAGGAAAAGCGCCAGGTGGCGGCCCCCTCGGGCGCCCTTCGATTCCAGGGGACCATCACCCGTCCGGACGGCACCACCTACCTGGATCGCACGACGCTCACACCCGACGGCTTCGGCAACGTCCGCCAGCACATCGAGATCTCCACCGACGGCGGCGGGGCGTGGCAAACGACGTTCGACGCGGAGTACCGTCCCCGCGGCTGAACGGTTGATCGCCCCCGTCGCGACCCCGCCCCCGGCGGCGGCGTCAGTCGGCGGCGGCCTCGTCTTCTCCCGTCTTCCTCAGAATCAGCTTGTGAGCCCTCAGACGCAGGGCGTTGATCCGGATGAAGCCGCGCGCGTCTTCCTGGTCGTACCCTCCGGCCACGTCCATGGACGAGAGCTTCTGGTCGTACAACGACGTCTCCGACCATCGGCCGCGGCAGATGACGTTGCCCTTGAAGAGGCGCACGTGGACCTCACCGTCGATGAGGTGCTCGGACTGGCGGAAGGCCGCTTGGATGAAGTCCATCTCGGGCGAGAACCAGAACCCGTTGTAGATGATCTCGGCGAAGCGAGGGGAGAGCATGTCCCTCAGCCTCAGCACCTCGCGATCCATGGCGATGCCCTCGAGGTCCCGGATGGCGTGGTGCAGGATCGTCCCTCCGGGCGTCTCGTAGACACCACGCGACTTGATGCCCACGAAGCGGTTCTCCACCATGTCGATGCGGCCGACGCCGTGCTCTCCGCCCTTCAGGTTCAGATAGTCGAAGAGGGCCACGGGATCGGTGAGGTCGACGCCCTCGGCCTCACACACCACCTGGACGGGAATGGCGTTGCGGTAATGGATGACGAGCTCGGTGGGCTCGTTCGGGGCATCCTCGAGTGACCGCGTGAGCTTGAACATGTCGTCGGGCGGGACGGCCAGCGGGTCCTCCAGGAGCCCTGCCTCGTACGACCGGTGCATGAGGTTCTCGTCGCTGGAATACGGCTTCTCCGCCGTCGCTTCCACCGGAATCGAGTGCTTCTTGGCATACTCCAGCAGATCCGGACGCCCCTGGAAGCGCTCCAGGAACTCGGGATCCTTCCACGGGGAGATGACCTCCAGGCTCGGCGCCAGGGCGGCATAGGCCAACTCGAAGCGGACCTGGTCGTTGCCCTTCCCTGTCGCTCCGTGGGCTACCGCCTGGGCGCCCTCGGCCAGGGGGATCTCCACCGGGCGTCGAGGGATGACCCCCCGTGCCAGAGACGTCCCGAGGAGATAGCGGTTCTCGTAGACGGCGTTCCCCGCGATGGCCGGGAAGATGAACTCGGTCACGAAGTCGTGCTGCAGGTCTTCCACGAAGACCTTGGACGCGCCCGTAGCCCGGGCCCTCTTCGCCACGTCCTCGAAGTCCTCCTGCTGGCCGACGTCGGCGACGTACGCGATGACGTCGTACCCGCGCTCCAGCAGATCCTTAAGAATGCACGCCGTATCGAGTCCACCGCTGTAGGCGAGGACAACCTTCTTCTTCGTCATGTCGGTTCGGGTAGGTGCCTTCGGCCCGGCGGGAGCCTGGAGGTGCTTTTGAATGGGGCCGAAGGGTGTCCAATTTCTCGTGGTTTCGCCACCTCCGGCTCCACTCGACACGCAGGCACCCACCGCTGAAACGACATCGGCCCCGACCGGATCGCTCCGGTCGGGGCCGCTCCTCCCTCAGCGGGAAGGCGTCGAGACGAGTCGCTACGACACCGTCAGGGGCTCGACGAGCTCGACGGTGAGGATCGATCCGGCGGGAAGCTGGGCGCTTCCACCCTTGGTGGCCAGCGCGACGGCCGTACCCACCGCGGCACCCACACCGGCGCCCTTCAGGGTCGATTCGGTGTCCTTACCGAGAATCTGACCGACGAGGGCCCCCGCGGCGGCACCGACACCGATCTTGGCAGCGGTCTCCGTGCCCGAGTCCGGGTTGTCCGTATCGAGCATGGCGTCCGTCACGGTGGCCGACGTCGGAATCCAGCTTCCGTTCCACTCGATGGACTCGATCTCCATGGCGAGGAGCGCCTGACCGTCCTCCACGGACGACCGGGTCACGATCCACTGGGAGGCCGTACCGGCCGGAAAGACGACGTTGCCATCGGCATCGCGGACGGGCGTGTCCAGGGTCGCCAGGAAGCGGTCACCGACGGCGTAGCTGTCGGTGGAGATCTCCTGGTCGACGAAGAAGCGCATGGTGGCCCCTTCCGGCGCCAGGGTCCTCACCATCGGCTCGGACGAGACGTCGGTATCGGGGGTGTTCTCGGCCACGTCCTCCACGGCGACGTCCTCACCCTCCGGAGCCTCACTGGACTGGGCGTCCGAGCAGGCGGCAGGAGCGAGAGCGACGAGGGCGGCGAGACCGAAGATCCGCGAGTATTCCTTCAACGCATTCATCAGTTGGTTCTCCTTCTGTTTTCGGTTCACATGTACCGAAGGCGGCCGCGAGCACGCCGCAGCCGTCCAGAGGGAATTGCAACTGCCATGCCAACCGGGAGTCGCTGCGCCGTCAGGCCCGGGGGCGCATTTCGCTGGCGCTTTGCAGCCCGGTGGCGACCTCGACGAGGATTCCCTTCTCGGCATAGATGGGGCGCACGATGGCCCGCAGCGCCGGCAGGCGAGAGAAGGTCCAGACCGACAAGGCGACGCAGCCGAGACCGCCCAGAGCCACGGCGATGGGAGCCCCGACGCGTTGCGCGATGGCGCCGCCCAGGAGACCACCGAGGGGCGTCATTCCCACGAAGGCCATGGTGTAGAGGCTCATGATCCGGCCACGCATGTCCTCCGTCACCAGGGTCTGCAGCACCGTGTTGGTGGACGCTGTGACGATGATCATCGAGCACCCGCTCACGACGAGGAGCGCGCACGAGAGCACGACGTGCGTCGAGAAGGCGAAGGTGATGAGAGAAAGGCCGAAAATCCCGCTTCCCCACGCGATGACCCGGCCGAGGCCCCGAACGGATCGCCGGGAGGCCAGAGCCAGGGCCCCGACCAGTGAACCTCCCCCGGCGCACGCGGTGAGGAGGCCCAGCGTCTGCGCCCCTCCCCCGAGTACGTCCCGAGCGAAGACCGGAAAGAGCACCACATACGGAATGCCCACCAGCGAGATCACCGAGAGCAGCACGAGGAGGTCACGGATGGGCGGAGAGCCCACGGCGTAGGAGAAGCCGTCCTTCATGGCGCGGAAGACGGAACCCGCCGGACGCCCGCGTTGTCGACCCGACTTCAGCATGGCCAGGGCTCCGAGGACGGCGACGTACGACACGGCGTTGAGCACGAAGACCGGGCCCTCGCCCACCCAGCCGATGAGCACCCCGGCCAGCGCGGGGCCGACCAGGCGCGCGGCGTTGAACATGGAGGAGTTCAGCGCGATGGCGTTGGGTAGGTCCTCCGATCCATCCACCAGCCGGATCATGAGCGCCTGACGGGCGGGCACGTCGATTCCGTTGACGAGGCCCAGCATGACGGACAGGAGAACCAGGTGCGTCACGGTCACCACGTCGGTGATGACGAGCACTGCCAGAACCGTCGCCTGGAGCATCGCCAACGACTGGGCCGCCACCACCATCCGGTATCGACTCCACCGGTCGGCGAGAGCTCCGGCGAAGGGGGCCATGACGAAGGAAGGGAACTGACTCGCGAAGGCGATGACCCCGAGCAGCAGAGCCGAGTCGGTCAGCCTGTACACCAGCCAGCTCGTGGCCACCTGCTGCATCCAGGTGCCGACGAGCGACACCGCCTGTCCGGAGAAGAACAGAGGGAGGCCTCATGGCCGGAGGGCGCGGAAAGCGCGACGAAATCGGGCGGGCCGCCCGGACGCTACCCCCCCGGCACCGAAAAACCAGAGGGTCGGAGGAAGCCGCTAGTCGCCGCCTCGGAGCCCGAGTCTCCCGGCCCCGCGTCCACCGACCTGGCACGCAGGTTGCATCAGCAAAAAGTTGAACACACCGTAGACGATAATCCTCCAACCCAGGAGTCCTTGACATGCTTACCGCCGCAATCTGGCTCTTCATCTTCGCCCTGATCGCCGCTCTCCTCGGCTTCGGCGGGATCGCCGGAACCGCTGCCGGCCTGGCCAAGATCGCTTTCTTCGTCTTCCTGGTCCTCGCTGTCCTCGGGTTCTTCTTCGGACGAGCCCGGACCGTGTAGGGGGAGGCCGACATGAAACGCTCCACACTTCTCATCGTCGGCATCGTGGTCGCCCTTCTCGGGGTCGCCGGACTCGTGTTCGAACAGATCCCGTACGATCGCGACACCGCCTCGGTGGAGATCGGTTCCATGGAGATGACCGCAGGCGTCCAGGAGGAGGCCGACGTGCCTCCCCTTGTAGCCGGAGCCGTCCTGGTTGTCGGCCTCGGCATGATCGGCGTCGGCGCGACTCGGAGCTGAACGAGCCGAGACATCCGGTGGCGGGTCACGCCCGCGCCGCCGGGCCTCAGAACGGCTGCCGCCCTCCCTCCGGGCGGTGGCCGTTCGTGCGTCTAGCCCTCGGAGAAGGCCGCGTCGAAGGCGGTGTCCGAAGGGGAGAAGTCCATGCCCCTCACGAAGTCGGCGGCTTCCTCGGCGCCGTGCTCCCGATCCATGCCCGAGTCCTCCCACTCCACGGAGAGCGGACCCGAGTAGCCGATTCGGTTGAGTGCCCGTATCACCTCCTCGAAGGGCACGTCGCCCCGGCCAGGAGACCGGAAGTCCCAGAATCGGTCGGCATGGCCGAAGGGCAAGTGTCCACCGAACACGCCCGACGGCGTCGGACGATCGGACCACGCCACGTCCTTCATGTGGACGTGATGGATCCGATCGCCGAACCGCCGGATGAAGTCGACGCAGTCGACCCCCTGGTAGGCCAGGTGGCTGGGATCGTAGTTGAAGCCGAAGGCCTGCCGCCCACCTACCGCGTCCACGGCCCTCGCCGCCGTGACCGTATCGAAAGCGATTTCGGTGGGGTGTACCTCCAACGCGAATCTCACCCCGGCGTCGTCGAAGGCGTCGAGGATGGGGCTCCACCGTCGAGCGAAGTCGGCGAAGCCCGCCTCGATCATCTCCTCCGTCACCGGCGGGAACGAGTACAGGAGATGCCAGATGGAGCTGCCCGTGAAGCCGTTCACCACCGACACGCCCAGGTTCGCGGCCGCCCGCGCGGTGAGCTTCATCTCGTCGGCGGCGCGGGTCCGCACGCCCTCCGGCTCCCCGTCACCCCACACGTGCTCGGGCAGAATGGATCGGTGACGTTCGTCGATGAGGTCGCAGACCGCCTGCCCCACCAGATGGTTGCTGATGGCGTGCACCTCGAGGCCGTGCGAGCCGAGGAGTTCCCGCTTCTCCACGCAGTAGTCCGGGTCCTCGGCGGCGGCGCGGACGTCGAAGTGATCACCCCAGCACGCGAGCTCGAGACCGTCGTACCCCCAGCGCGAAGCCTTCTCGGCGAGGATGGCGAGGGGCAGATCGGCCCACTGTCCTGTGAAGAGGGTGACCGGTCGACTCATGGGCTCCTCGATATGGGCTGGTACGCCATCTCCACCCACGCGCCCGACTCGTGGCTGGATACGGCACCGTGGATGAAGTGGACTCCGTACGCGCCGTCCTCGGCGGAAGGGAAGTCGAGGCTCGGCTCGACGCCACGGACGGCCTGGGCCACGCCTCGATAGAGGTTCGCGAAGGCCTCGATGAACCCCTCGGGGTGCCCGCCGGGCAAGCGCGTCGCGGCTGCGGCGGCGTCCGAGAGCGTCGGGTCGCCCCGATAGAGGGTCCGCTCACCTCCGTCGACGTCGAGAAGCCGCAGGCACTCGGGGTTCTCCTGACACCAGTCGAGCCCGGCCTCGGAACCGTAGACCCTCAGGCGCAGGTGATTTCGCTCGCCGGTGGCGATCTGGGACACCAGGAGCACGGCGCGCACACCGCCCTCGAGGTCGAGGAGGACCGTCGCATCGTCTTCGAGACGCCGGCCCGGAACGACGGTCCCCAGGTCGGCCCGGAGCCGGACCACCTCGAGCCCCGTTACGTAGCGGACCAGGTTGTGCGCGTGGCTCCCGATGTCGCCCAGTGCGGACGACACCCCTGCCCGGGCCGGGTCGCCGCGCCACTCGGCCTGCTTCTGACCCTCGGCCTCCAGGAGCGTCCGAAGCCAGCCCTGGGAGTACTCGACGACGACCTTCCGAAGGTCGCCCAGGTCTCCGCGAAGAACGCGAGCCCGAGCCTCCTTCACCATGGGGTAGCCCGTGTAGTTGTGGGTGACGCAGAAGACGAGGCCTTCGTCTGCGGCCCGTCGGCAGAGGTCCTCGGCGTCCTCCACCGTGGTGGTGACGGGTTTGTCGCACACGACGTGAAAGCCGTGGGCCAGGGCCGCCGAGGCCACCGCATGGTGCAGGTGGTTCGGCGTGACGATGCAGACGACCTCCATGCGGTCGTTTTCGGGGCGCGACGCCTCGGCCCGCATCATCTCGTCGAAGTCGTCGTACACCCGGTCGGGATCCAACCCGAGGTCGGACCCGGTTTGCCGTGACCGGGTCGGGTCGGACGAGAACGATCCGGCAACCAGCAACCACTCGCCGTCGAGGCGCGCCGCCATACGATGCACCGCACCGATGAAGGCCCCGGGACCGCCTCCCACCATCCCGTAGCGCACGGGACGGCGTGCCCTCAAGGCCGACCTCCGATGCTCTCCACGCGATACCCGCCCGCCTGGCGGTCGCGCACGTAGAGCGCGCCGAAGATGCCGGCGAGGATGACACACAGGGGCACGATGAACCGGAAGGAGATCTTGCCGCCGTAGTTGTCGGCGGGACTCAGGATGGCTTGGGCCTGGGAGACCATCTCCTCGTCCACCTCCGACGCGACGAGGGCTCGAAGGGCGTTGGCCGTCTCCGGGGACGGAAGCTCCCCCGTGGCCTCGTACTGGGACAGGGCGTCGGCGGTAGCCTCCAGCGCCACGACGGCATCCATGTGCTCCTCCATGAGGAGCGGCATCCCTGCCCCCTGGAAGAGCTGGACGGTCTCCTCGACGGGAATGCGCTCGTGGGCGTACCGGTCGGCGATGCTCCCCATTCCCGGTGAAGTGACGAGACCCACGGTGGCCATGCCCACGGTTCCCATGAGCCCCAGGCCCAGCGCCCCCGACCGGGGGACGCGCTCCGACACGACGCCGAGCATGGTGGGCCAGAAGTAGCAGACGCCCAGGGCGAAGACGGTGGCCGCCGCGAAGGTGGCGCCGGTCCCCGACGCGTAGCTGAGAGCCAGGAGGCCCACGCCCGAGACCACGGCCGACACGACGAGCAAGCCGGTAGGTGCCACGCGAGAGACCACGGCTCCAGCCCCATACCGCATGACCGCCATCAGCCCGTTGATCCACACCAGGACCAAGATGCCCGCGATCCCGCCTGCCTCGAGAACCGCCGGCACCCATCGGTTGGGCCCCAGCTCCACCGACGCGGTCATGGCCATGGCGATGAGCATGACCCACATGAAGGGCGTCATGAAGGCGGCCCGGAACATCTCGCCCATGCTGACGCCGGCGTCCACGCCCTCCGTCTGGGGGAACGGTTCGCGCAGGATGAGCCAACCGTACGCCAGGGTCGGGACGAGGATGAGGGCGATCTTCACCTGCCAGCTGGTCACGCCCACCGAATCGAGGGCGAAGGCCGCGAGCCCACCGATGACCCCCCCGCCCGGGAACCAGACGTGGAACTGGTTGAGCTTCACGGTCTTGTCGTGGGGGTATAGAGCCGCCACCAAGGGATTGCACGCCGCCTCCACCAGGCCGTTGCCCATGGCGATGACGAGCGCCCCTACGAAGAGGAGGCCGAAGCCACCGGCGCTGATCATGGTGAGGGCCCCGAGGAGGTGGCCGACGAACGCGAAGCGCAGGAGCGTGCGCATCCCCACCGAGTCGGCCAGCGGAGCGAACAGGAGCTGGGAGACGGCGAAGCCCCACAAGGCCGCTCCGCCGATCCATCCCACCTCGGCGTTCGTCAGGACGAACTCCCGCTTGAGCGCCAGCATCACGGCGCCCACGGTGGCGAACGCCACGCTCGTGGCGATGAGCGCGACGCAGCTTCCCAGGAAAAGGCGATCGGCCCGGACAGCGGGGCCCGCCGGTACCGGCTCGGCGCGGTCCGTGCCGGGCGTGGACGGCCCCGGTGAGGGGGCGCCCGGTGAGCTGTCGGCCGCCTCGCTACCGCTGCCCGCTTCGGTGCCGCCTGCGTCCGCGTCGTGTGGACCCTGCATGTCGGTCTCCTATTCCAATCCGATGTGGCGAAGGACTTCCGGGGGCGGGGGATCCCACTGCTGCAGGGGTACGTTGCCCACGTACTGGAGGTCGGCCATGCCTTCGGTGGTGGTCCAGAAGGCCGTGGACGTCAGGTACCGAACCCGGTCGAAGAACCGAGCCGCCATCTCCATGCCTCCGGGGGCGTCGGGCACGTAGCAGATGTCGTCGCAGATCTCGTGCTGCTGAGCCTGCGTGAGGTCGGAAAAGCGCACGGCGATCTCCGGCTCCGGGCTCCCGAAGCGTGCCTCCGCTTCCCGGTCCAACCAGAGCAGGCCGCCACGAATGAGGACACCGTCGCGCTCGTTCGCCGGGTACGGCCCACTCACACATTCGTCGATGAAGTCGTGGGCTCCGACGGCGCTAGCGGACGGGGACCTCTCGTCGGCCGGGATAACGACGTCGCACAGGACGGCGAGAGCGGCCAGGTCGGGGCCGGAGAGCGTACGGGCCCAGGGCACCGACGGCGAAACCAGATCCGGATCCCACGCGGTGCCCGCGGCCCTGGGATTGCTGGTAGGGTTGGGGACGTCGAGATCGTCCGAGGGCTCCGAGGGTCCGCACGCCGCGGCGAGGGCCGGTCCACCGGCTGCGAGGGCCAGGACCTTGAGCGCGTGCCGGCGATCCATCGCCATGGGAAGCCGTCTCTCGTCACTCATCCGATGCTCCGGGACGCCAACTGCTCGACGATGTAGTCCGACGCCCGCCAGGCGATGGCCATGATGGAGAGGGTGGGGTTCTTGTCG
>CALJKZ010000570.1 GCA_937983085.1 uncultured Gemmatimonadales bacterium | reverse complement strand
GGGTGGAAGTGGGGGAAGCCACCGAACACGAAGAGCCCGGCCCCGAAGACCTGGACCACCGCCGCCAGGAAGGTCACCCGGGCGCCGAACCACCACCCTCGGTGAGCCACGCTCCCCCTCGTGGCAGCTCCCGGTTCGTCGTCCGGGACGGGCGATGCGCTCACGAATCGCCCCGGAGTACCGCCGCCGGCGGAATGGAAATGGCGTGACGGGCAGGGACGACGCAGGCGAGGAGGGCGACACCACTGAACAGGACGATGACGGCCCCGTAGGTCAGGGGATCACGCGGGCTCACACCCATGAGGAAGCCCGACAGGGCGGGTGATCCGGCTGCCGCCAGGAGCCCACCCGACAGGGTACCCACGACAATGAGGAGCAGCCCCTTCCGCAGAACGGAGCCCAGGACGGCGCCCCGCGTACCGCCCAACGCCAAGCGGACGGCGAGCTCATGGCGGTCCCTGCGGACGGAGTACTGGATGAGACCGTAGAGCCCGACGACGGCCAGGAGCAGCGCGGCCCCGCCCAGCCCTCCCACGAAAGCGACGCCTAGCCGGTGGGCCAGCAGTCCTGCGTCGAGGGCGTCGCGTGCCGGCGCCAGCGTCGGGGGTGGCGCGCCGGGCACATGCTGTGCGACGACGGACCTCACGGGTTCGGTGAGCTCCTCGAGAGAACGGCTTCGCACCGTGATGACGAGAGCGCCCATACCACCGGGGTCGACCGAGACATAGACGAAGGGATCGGGGGTCTCGTCCTGGACGAGCGTTCGGGAGTCGTCCGCGATGCCCACCACCGACGCAACACGCCCGTCCACCTCGAGGGACTGGCCGAGGGGGTCGGTGGCGGGCCAGAAACGGTCGACGAACGCCTGATTGACGATGGCCACCGGTGGGCCGCTCTGGACGTCGGCTTCTCCGATGTCTCGGCCCCGGCGAAGCGTCGTGCCGACCGTGGCCAGGTACCGGGGGCCCACGCGGCGGGCGTCCACGGCCCATGCCTCTTCATCCGGCGGAGGCTCGACGCCGGGCACCTTCACGGCGGCGGGGGTGCGTGCGACCCCGGTGGGAGGTCCGCTGGCGAGGCTGGCCTCCTGAACGCCGGGCAGGCCCCGGAGATCGCCCATCAGCGCGTCGAGACGCGGGGGGTCGAGGGGACCGTCACCGGCGATGGTGAAGCTCGCGACCTCGTCGGCCGCGAAGCCGGGATCGACGGTCGAACCTTGCACGAGAGCCCGGAGGAAGAGGCCGGTGGTGATGACGAGAGCAACGGATACCGCCACCTGGGCAGAGACGAGGACCGCGCGGGCTTTCGATCCAGCGCTTGCCCCTGGCCTCCTCCGGAGCGCGTCCGGTGAGATGCGCCGCAAGGCGTGCCACGCGGAGGCGGACCCGACGACCAGGGCGGCTACCGTCGCCGCCCCGGCGGAAAGCAACAGCACCCGGACGTCGAAGGGAAAGCCGAGCCCGAGGCCGGGCGCCAGAGAGCGAAACAGTCCGTCCAACTGGATGCTCAGGACGCGAGAGAGCGTCACCCCCACCAGGAGGCCGAGGGCGGAGAACAACAGAGCCTCCGTCAGGAGCTGTCGCGCCAGACGAGTGCGACGAGCGCCCAGCGCCAGGCGCACCGCCAGTTCGCCCTCGCGGGCGAGGGTCCGAACCAGCAGCAGCGATCCCACATTGAGGCAAGCCACCATGAGCACGAGCGCGGCCAGGAAGGTCATGGCCGCCACGAACGTCATGACCACGGGTCGGAGACTGTGGTCGACACCGGTCGTCGCGCTCGCGCCCAGCCCGTGTCCACGGTGCGTCTCGGGATGGCGTGCCTCGAGGGTGCGGGCCACATCGCCCAAGAACCGCTCGACCTCCATCACGAGGGCCCCGTCGGCCATACGCCCGATCATCTCGAAGGGCATGCGACTCCGATCGTTGGGGTCGAAGCTCGCCATGACGAGGTCGGCCGTCGTGACCGGGAGCCACAAGTCGACGGGGAAGCCGATGAAGTGACCCCGGAAGCCTTCCTCAGCGACTCCGATGACGGTCATCGTCTCCCCCTGGAGGACGATGGTCCGACCCAGGATCTCGGGATCCGCCGCCATGGCGTCCCGCCAGAGGGCATGGCTCAGCACCACGGTTCTGGGCCCCCCGAAGCCTCGGTCTTCCTCGAGCTCCGAGCTTCCAAGCTCCGCCGAGACGCCCAGCATCGGGAAGTAGTCGCGGGTCACCAACTGACCCACGACGGGGCGTCGGCCGGGGCCTTCCCCCAGAGACATGCGCAGACCGGCGAAGGCGGCGAGGTCCGCGAGGGGTCCTCCCGACGCCGTCGCCTCCCGGTACGCCAGGACATCCTGCCAACCAAAGCCCGAGAAGCTGTTGCCGCCCGGTTCCGTGGCCCACACGTCGACCAGTCGTCCTTGGTCCTGGACGGGGAGGGGCCGAAGGAAGATCTCGTTGACGACGGTGAACGCGACCGTGGCTGCGGCGATGCCCACTCCGAGGACGACCATCGCGGCGAGGGCGAGACCCGGCGTCCTTCGAATCGTCCTCACCGCGAGCCTCGAGTCGGCGACGAAGGCTTCCAACCAGCCTTCCTTGGCCTCGGTATCAGGGCGGCGGATCGGCGGCGGTGGGGTGGCGTTCAGCACCGCGGCGACCTCTGTGGGCTCGCCGAGCCGCCGTGCGAGCTCGCCGGGAGGGCGCCCGTGGGCCAATCCGTCCAGCGCGTGTGCCGTGAGGTCGGCTCTGAGCTCTTTCGCCTCCGACGGCGAAAGGCCGGAAGCCTCGACGATCTCGTCGATGCGCCCTTGAAGCTCCGCGGGTAGCGGCGGCTTCTGATCCGTCACGACTCGAGGCCCAACTTGGCCATGGCGGCCACCAGATCCGTCCACTGGGCCTCGTTCTCGGCCAGCCACGCCCGTCCCGCGTCCGTCAGTCCGTAGTACTTGCGGGGTCGGCCCTGGGCCATGCGGATGGTCTTCTGCGCTATGAGCCCCTTCGACTCGAGGTTGTAGAGCAAGGGGTAGAGGGAGGAGTGCCCCAGCGCCAACACGCCCTCGGAGCGACGGTCCAGGGCCTCGGCGAGCTCATAGCCGTACATCTCGCGGTCGGCCAGCAGCTTGAGCACCGCAAGGGGGCCGGCTCCCCTCATCCACGTCTTCCGCACACGGGTCATGATTCGCGTCCAGTGGGTGGCCTAATATTTGGTGTGACATATTATGCGTCGGCAGAGGTTGGGCAAGTACTCGGCTGGGGCGACGGGGAGTGGAGTGCACTGTCCGCTACCCGAGATGATCCGGCGGCGGCGACCAGGCATCCAGAGCGAACACGGGTGCATCACCGGCACGAACGGCGTGGGGCACCCGCGACGGCACCGCGATGGCATCGCCGGGGCCGACGGAGATGACCTCACCCTCGACCTCCAACTCGAGTCGGCCCTCCAGGACGTACGTGATCTGCTCGGCTTCGTGGGCGTGCTGGTCGAACGACGCGTGGGGTTCCAGGCGAAACCACGTCATGGAGACGCGCTCCAGGCCCACCTGCTGATAGACCGCGCCGGGTACGTCGGCCCGCCATGGATGGGTCGCGCCGCGGAGGACGCGGACGTCGTGGGCTGGCTCTGACACGTCGACGCTCCTTGCTGTGGAGTGGCTTAGGCTGGTCCTGGCCGTCTCCCGAGTCTCGCTCGCGGCCCGTCTTCCAAGATATTGCGACCCCACGCAACGATACCTACGATGTAGTTATCGTATACGGAGCCA
>CALJKZ010000569.1 GCA_937983085.1 uncultured Gemmatimonadales bacterium | reverse complement strand
AGGGCCTCCGGCACGGTCGAGGAGTCGTGCATCGAGGGACCGAGAAGAGGTGGAGAGGCGCCAAGATGCGCTGGGGGCGGGCTCCGCTCCAAGATCGACGTGCGCCCCGCGGCCCCACCCCGTTCGGACGGCAATGGGTCACTCTTCGGGACGTAGGTCTGGGAGCACGCGATACCGCCTCGATCCGGAGTGCCGACATGCCCACGACATCGGCGCCGTCACCCGTCACGTTCCGCCTGATCGCGCTCGTTGCGACTCTCGTCTCGTCGGTCGTCCCCACGGCGGCCGCCGGTCGGCAGGACGACTCGGGCGCGATCGCGGAACGCGTCGCGGACGCCGTCTGCGAGGCCCGGGTGGTGCTGCTCGGCGAGCGGCCGAGTCACGGGGAGGCGCGTGCGTTCCAGGCCAAGGCGGAGATCGTGCGACGGCTCGTCGAGCGATGCGGCTTCGGGGCGCTGCTCTTCGAGGCGCCGATGTACGACTTCGTGGGGCTGCAGGAGGCGATCGAGCGTGGGGCGGCCGAGGCCGGACAGCTCGATCGGGCGATCGGGCGATTCTGGTGGACCCGCGAGCTCGGGGCGTGGCGCGGGTGGCTCCTTCGGGAGGCGTCCGCGAACAGGCTCGTGCTCGGTGGTCTCGACGACCAGGTGAGTGTGACGTCCGAGTTCGCGCGCGCGGCGCTGCCGGGGCTCGTGGCCGCCTGGTCGGCGCCGCGGGATCGCTCGGCGTGCGAGGAGGCCGTGGCGCGTCACCTGTACTGGCGCTACGACGAGGCAACGCCCTTCGACGACCGGGAGAAGACCGGCCTGCAGCGCTGTGTCCGGGCGGCCGCGACCGCCGCCGCGCGGGCGGAAGGACTGCGGGGCACGCCCCGTCAGGCCATGCTCGAGAGCTTCGCCGGCTACGTCGACCGACAGCGGGCCCCGAACGCCGCCCCGGACCGGGACGAGGCCATGGCTCGCAACGCACGCTGGCACCTCGACCGACTCCCGCGTGACGCCCGCGTCATCGTCTGGACCGCCACCGTGCACGCCGCGCGGACCCGGGGGGGTCTGCGCCACGAGCCGCTCGGCGCCCGGGTCGCCGCGACGATGGACGGGCCGGTGGCCGCCATCGGCTTCACCGCTTACGCGGGCCAGTCGTCGATGGCGGGTCAGCCGAGCCGGGCGCTGCCACCGGCTCCGCCGGGCGCGCTCGAGGCTCGGTCGACCGCCGAGGACGTCCCGTGGGCCTTCCTGGACGCCTCGGCCCTGCACCGCATCGGCCCCGCCCCTTCGCGGCTGCTGGGGAGCTTCACCGAGGCCGACTGGTCGACGTACTTCGACGGCGTGGTGGTGATCCGGGAGGAGGTCGCGCCGGTCTTCGAAGCGTGGCGGTAGGGGCGTCCGCTGCAGGGTAGCAGCGCGTCGAGGGGCGGCCTGCCGCTATCGCCGATCGATACGGATCCGGACCACATAGGGGACACCGATCGAGTCCTGGATTGCCCCGTAGAGCGCGTCGTCGCCGGCGTGGAAGAGCTGGAGCGGCGCGCCGTGTGGCAGGGGAGCAGTCGTGACGTAGGCACCGGCGGGCGTGAAGACGTCGATCGACTGACCGCCTTCGCTCGCCCGGCGGACGAGCAGGTGTCCGTCGGGCAGGGTCCACAGCTCGGAGAACGGGGGATGGTGCCGGGGCACCTCGCCGCCGTCGAGCTCGTCGATGCCGATCCGCCCGAGCGCGAGATCGATGTCCGCCTGCACCACGGGAACCGGGGTCACATCGCGGCGGATCCGAACGAGCGTGTCTCCGGAGAACGACTGCCGTGTCACGTAGTAGTCGGTGCCCGGCGCTCCGACCCACCAGCCGGTGCCGGCATCGAGCAGCCTGACCCCGGTCGCCTGAAACGGAGCGGGGATCATCATGTTCATGCGACGACCGTCCCGCACGAACGACACGGGCACGCTCTCGCCGTAGGGCAATCGGGGGGTCGGGATCGTATCGACCGGCTCGAGACCGGACTCGCCGAGGGCGCGCCGGACGATTCTGAAGTCGAGCGTGCCCAGGGTCGACGGACTGAGATAGGTGTAGAGCAGGTCGTCGGAGCCCCAGCGGTCACCAAAGCGGTACATGCCGGGCGCGTACTCGTGGTGCTCGACGAAGCCCCCCGTGGTATCGAATACCGCCCACCTCGCGTTACCGCTGTCGGCGATCCAGATCCTGCCTCGCGGTCCGCGCTCGAGAGCGATGGGGATCCCCAGCTCGGCGGGGCCGGAACCCTTCCGCCCCACCGAGCGAACGTGGGTGCCGGTCCGGTCGAAGACCCTCACCTGGGTCGTGATCGCGTCGATCACCCACAGACGCAGATCGTCGTCGACCCAGACGTCGGCTACGCGGGTGAACTCGTCCGCCTGCCCGGACGCCGCCGACCCGATGCGGAGGTCCTCAACCAGATGCCACGCCGCAGCCCCGTCCGACGCCCCGGTGGCTGCATCTCCGCAGCCCGCCGCCAAAAGCGCTCCGCTCAACACCGCTCCGAGACCCATACGGGCCGTGCGCCTCAACCTCGGCTTCGACATTGCGCGCCATGCTCCAGGATCCGGTTTCGTGGTGCTGCGACTTCCGCGGGCCGCCTGCCTCCATCGGGTTGGACGTCGGGCAGTCCGGAGTTTTTCCCCCGTTCGACGAGCTCCGAGAGGTGTGGTCACGCGCTCTCTCCCTGTTCGTATTGGTCCGGGAGAAACGCAGCGTAGCGTTCTCGTGGAGCGCGTACGGGGAGTCGCAGGGAGCGATGGAGAAGCGAAGAGCTGCACACGAGGAGACGGGGCAGGCCTGGGACGTCGTGGCCCGCGTCAAGTACAGGCTCGAGTTCGACGCTCACGTCGACCATCTCCGCCGGGGCGGCACTAACCTGTTCGAGCCGGGGATCGAACTCCTTCACCCGCTGCTGCCGGGCGCCCACGTCGTTCAACTCCAGTGCTCACACGGCCTCGACGCTCTCGGGTTACTCAATGCCGGGGCGGCCTCGGTGCTGGGCGTGGACATCAGCCGCGAGATGGTTGCCCAGGCGGAGTCCAAGGCCCGCGTGCTTGGTCTGGAATCCTCCGCGTCGTTCATCCGTGCGGACGCTGTTGCTCCTCCCGCCGAGATATTCGATACGGCAGATGTGGTCTACACGGGTCGCGGATCATTGCCGTGGATACTCGATCTCGGAGCCTGGGCTGATTCGGTCGTACGGATCCTGAAGCCCGACGGTCATATCGTCCTGTTCGAAGGCCATCCGCTGGCGTCGCTTTGGGATCGCACGGTCCCCCATCTTCGGATGAGGCCTGGCGCGAGCTACTTCTCCGCCGAGCCGGCCGAGGAAGAGGGGTTTCCGTCGGCGGTCGTGCGGCGAGAGGCGGGCGAGGACCGTCCCCGGATGCTGGAACGGCACTGGCGGGTGGGTGAGGTGATGGACACGCTCATCGCGGCCGGCCTCGAGATCCGTTCCCTCCGCGAGTACCCCGACCTGTTCTGGGACCAATTCCCCGACTGGCCGGAGGCGCTCCGGGATAAGCTGCCCAACAGCTACTCGATCGTGGCTCGACGGCCGGCCGGGGCGTAGGGTCTGCTTCGGCGCTGATTGGGCGGCCCTTACCTCTCTCTACCGATCGCGCGTCAGGACGACGTGGCGCAGCAGCCGTGACGGGTTGGTGCCGACCGTCTCCGTGGAGGTCCATTCGACCCGGTCGGCGTCGACGAAGCGGATGTCGACAACCTCCGAAAGGGTCTC
>CALJKZ010000568.1 GCA_937983085.1 uncultured Gemmatimonadales bacterium | reverse complement strand
AGCGCCGGGAGTTGCTCGAAGCCAGTGGACTCGACGAGAGGGAGTTGGTGGCGCTGGCGTCCATCATCCAGGCCGAAGCGCGGATCGTCGACGAAATGCCCCGAATCTCGGGTGTCTATCACAACCGCCTCGAGCAGGGGTGGCTTCTCCAGGCCGACCCCACCGTCCTCTATGCTCTCGGCGGATACCGGGCTCGGCTACTGTACGCCGCCATCGACTCGGTGGAGGACAACCCGTACAACACCTACGCCCACGGAGGCATCCCGCCGGGGGCAATCGGCTCACCGGGGGAGCTCGCCATCGACGCCGCGTTGAGCCCCGAAGAGCACGACTTCATGTTCTTCGTGGCACGCCCGGACGGGTCCCACGCCTTCACACGCTCCCTTTCGGAGCACAACAGCGCGAAAGAAGAGGCCCAGGCCGGTCGGGATTGATGGTCGCGACTTCGGCCTCTCGATGACGACCTCGGGGCTATCGGCCCGCCTGCGCCTCATCGTCATCACCGACGAGGCGATGGCTCGCCCTCGACGCGTGCTCGACGTGGTCGGCTCTGCCGTGGCCGCCGGCGCCCCCGCGATCCAACTCCGAGCAAAAGGTGCATCGGCACGGGAGCTCTACGCCGCGGGCCTCGAGCTCCTGCCGGTGGTGCGGGACGCAGGCGCCCTCTTCTTCGTGAACGACCGAGTCGACGTGGCCCTGGCCCTCGGTGCGGATGGAGTGCACGTGGGTCCTGAGGATCTGCCGGTGGTGGCAGTCCGGCGAGCGGCCCAGGCCGTGGGGCGCTCGGGTCCGGGGCAGGAGCCCGGCAAGGGCCGGCCCTTCCTCATCGGCGCCTCCACCGACGACCCGGCTACCGCCCGGCGACTCGTCACGGACGGAGCCGACTACATCGGGTGCGGAACCGTCTTCACCACCACCACCAAGGTCGACGCCGGCGAGGCCATCGGCGTCGAGGGGCTGCAGCGAGTCGTGGAGGCCGTGCATGTGCCGGTGGTGGGCATTGGGGGCATCGACGCGGCACGCTCGACACAGGTCGCCGCGGGAAGCGGTGCCGCGGGTGTGGCGGTGGTCGGAGCGGTCATGGGCGCGGCGGACGTCGATGACGCAGTGAGATCCCTCCTGAGGCCCTGGATGGGCTGATGCCCTCCAGGACCCCAGGGTAGCCACCGTGCGAACCACCCTCGGGAGGCGCGCGGGGCGCAACCCACGGAGCGGCGCCCCGAACTACGGCCAGGGCAGCGGGATCTGGATGACGCCGGTCCGGAGAGCCGGTACTTCGCCCATGTTCAGGTAGCGTTGGATGTCCCGTGCGGCCCGGGCACGGTGGGCCAGATACCCGGCGTCCGCCGGCGATGGAGGATCTCCGGCGAGACGCTCGCCCACACGCTGCAGCCATAGTAGGGCCCCGTCCCGGACCTCCGAGGTGGCGTTCTCGTCGATGGCCAGGGTGAAGAGTCCGTCGAGGACGGACCGTTCGGCAGCCCTACTGTAGAGCCCCGGGGATCCGGCACGGCTCCCGGAAGCACCCCAGGTGCCGTCGACCAGCGCCCCCATGACCTCGTCCAGGGAAGGCTGGCCGGCGTCGAGTCCGTTGAGAGCCACGACGCGCGCCATCCGCTCCCGGGAGAAGAGGTTGTCCACGACCTCCTGGGCGAAGGACCGAGCGACGGCGTAGGGGTCGAACGCCGCCCCCGCCGGGGATTCGATCCAGAGGGCGTGGGAGCCAACCGCCGGCGGCAGGGCCACGCCCGCAGGATTCACCCAGCCAGCCGGCTCCCTGTATCCGGGCGGCGGCGGCGGGATGAGCCCCGGGATGTGCTCCGGGGCTGCGAGCTCACCCGGCGAAAGGACGTCCACGATGCGCTCCAGAGCGCGCCGCTGTTCCGCCGCAGGGATGGGCTCGGTGGGATCCTGTCCGTCCCCTCGTAGGGCGTAGCGGTAGTGCAGCCCTCCCACGTACTTCACCAGACCCTCCATGGCGTACCGGTGGTGCAGGTACACGTGGGCGAACCTGGCGTTGAGCCACGCCAAGGGCTCTCCCGGTCGTACCGCCGCCTCGTCGAAGTGGCGGAGAGCTGTCCGTCGCACGGCCAGGGCGTTGTCCAGGGACTGGCACATGGTGGCGCCGGCCACCCAGCGACTCACCTCGGGATACGAGTTCGACACCTGCCCGTCAGCCATGGAGAGGTGGCCGCGGTCGAGGGCTTCCTGAACGATCGCCGCGAGCCCTTCCGCCTCTGCCTCCGGAGTCGGGAACCATGTGTAGGCGTAGCGGACGCTCAGGGTGTCGCTCCACCCTCCGCTGTTGCGGTACGCATCCGAGACATCGAGGCGCCCCTGTCCGTCGACGCCGATACGCGGGAAGGGGTAGTCCATGACCGAGGTGCGGCCCTGGGCCGCCGCGATGAAGTTGTGGGGAAAGCCCAGCGTGTGACCCACCTCGTGGGCGGCGAGTTGGCGACGCCGAGCCATGGTGAACTCCTCGGCGTCGAGCTGGGGCTCCATGCCCATGGCGTCGTACACCGGCATGAGCCCCATGTAGAGGTTGAAATCGGTGTGGGACCGATGGGAGTCCATTCGGGGCATTCCCACGAGGAGCTCTCCGGTGCGCGGGTCTTGTCGCCCACCGCCGGTGGAGGGCCCGGGCACGCTGCGGTTCACCAGTTGCACCACCGAGTACCGGACATCCATAGGGTCGACGCCCTCGGGGAGGTCGCGGACCTGCACTGCGTTGCGCCACCCCGCAGCCTCGAAGATCTCGGTCCACCACGCGATGCCCTCCCGATACGCCGTCCGATAGGGCTCGGGTGTGGCTCGATCCAGGTGCAGGACGATGGGCTTCACCGGCTCGACGAGCTCGCCGCGCAGATAGGCCGCCGGGTCGGAAGGCTCCAGTCGCCAGCGAGAGGTGAGACGAATGCGGTAGTCGCCGTCGAAGCCCTGGGAATAGTCGTGGATGACCGTGGCGCCATTCCCCGTGCGGGGATCGAAGACCCGTCCCGGCATGGGCTCTTCGGGCAGAGCCATGAAGGAGTGGTGCTGCTCGAAGGTGATGGCCCGGCCATCGGGAGCGTGACGGGCCAGCTCGGGGTGGAGAGCGTCGGAGGCGAAGGTCAGGACCGTCCGGATCTCGGTGTTCTCGGGAAAGGCGCCGGTGCGGGAAGCGTCGACATACGCCTTGTCCCGCTCGAGCTGAACGGCGCCGAGGCCCGCGTTCCGGATGGTGCCTCGGATGTCCGCCGCGTCGCTGAGGAGGAAGTCGGTGGCGTCGACCACCAGGCTGCCCCCGGCTTCGCTCTCGATGTCCATCGTGGCCAGGACGGACACCGGGAAGGCCCGCTCGACCCCCTCCACTTGCCCCGGATCACCCGACGCGGCCGTCATGGTCACGTTGGGCGCCACCATCACCACCTTCGGACCGTGGCGCTCGAAGCGCACCACCACCTCGTCTACTCCTGAGCCCGCGTCGAGCCCGAAGACGCGCGCCGAGCCGAGTCCGGTGGCGAGTGCGTTGAGGTAGAGGACGTCCTGATCGAGGCCCGGAAGCTGGAGAAGGACGCGACCCGTGGACTCTTCGAGGGTCACGGGCATGAAGGGCGCCTGGGCGACGGCGCTGTGCGGGACGAACGCGGCGACGCAGAGGGAGAGGACGAGGAGGCGGACCAGCGGTGCCACCGCGCGAACGTCGGAGTGGGTCATGGCAGTGCGGTGCATGGTGTCGGATTCGGCGGCCACGGTAGATCGACCCC
>CALJKZ010000567.1 GCA_937983085.1 uncultured Gemmatimonadales bacterium | reverse complement strand
GGCGCCCGGCAAGAAGGCGCCGGCGAAGAAGGCGGGGCCCAGGAGTTCGCCAGCCTAGGGCGGCGTGCTCTCCGTCGGGGCCTGTGCGCGTGGCGCGTGGCCCGTGGACCGGGGCCGATGGCTGGTGCGAGCCGCCGTCGGCCCCTTTTCTCGTACGGCGCTCGGGCACCTCTAGCCTACTCCTCGGCGTTCAGTCCACCTCGATGTAGCCCGCCGGGCCGTCCACCACCTCACCGATGACCGCCGTGGACAGCGCCTTGCCGTACAGCCCCTTCATGAGGGTGGGCAGGTCGTCCTCGGCCACGCAGATCAACATGCCGCCCGACGTCTGGGCGTCGGCGAGCAAGGTGCGCGTGACCAGATCCACCGAGTCGCCGAAGCGCACGTCCGAGGCCACGTCGTCCAAGTTCCGCTTCGTCCCTCCGGGAATGTGACCGGCCGCCACCAGGTGCCGGGCTCCCTTCAGCACCGGAACCTTGTTCGCCTCCAGGCGGGCGGCGGCCCCTGAGGCGCGCAGCAGATTCCGGAGATGGCCGAGGAGTCCGAAGCCGGTCACGTCGGTGCCGCAACGGACGCCGGCGGTGAGCATGGCCTGGGCGGCATCGGCATTCAGCGTCGACATCACCTCCACGGCGGCGGCGATGACGTCGTCCGAGGCCTCCCCCTTCTTGATGGCCGTGGCGACGACCCCGGACCCGATGGGTTTGGTGAGGACGAGGCGGTCGCCGGGCCGAGCGGCGTCGTTGGTGACCATTCGATCCGGGTGGACCTCACCGATGGCGACGAGCCCGTACTTGGGCTCGGCATCGTCGATGCTGTGTCCACCCAGCGTGGGCACACCGATGCTCCGGGTGATTTCGCTGCCTCCCCGGAGGATCTCGTCGAGGATCCCCTGATCCAGGAGCTTTCGGGGAAAGCCGACGAGATTGAGGACGAAGAGAGGCTTCCCGCCCATGGCGTAGATGTCGGACAGCGCGTTGGCCGCCGCGATGCGACCGAAGTCGTACGGGTCGTCGACGATGGGCGTGAAGAAATCGGCGGTGACCACCAGAGCGCGGTCGTCGGAGAGACGATACACGGCGGCGTCGTCCCCCGTCGCGTGACCGACAAGGGCATTGGGATCGGGCACCATCGCAACGTGACGCAGGACCTGCGTCAGCTCGGTCATGCCGAGTTTACACGCTCAACCGGCGCCGTGGCTGAGCTGGGACAACCGGATCTCCGGTCGCTGATCCCGAGGCTCGTCAGCCATCGCCCACTCTCCTTTTCGGCCGTGAATGCGGAAACCATAGGGCTCCGACGGGTACGCGAATCCGATCACCCAAGGATAATCCATCGCGCGCGGCCTGTGTGCCGGGCGCATCGAGCCCACGAGCCACCGACGTGAGCGTGCCGCAGAAATCACCCCGCCGACTCCTTGCAGAGGAGATCTCGTGCTCCGAGTCCGAAATGGGCTTGGCCCGGGCGGCGCTCCTCGTGGCCAAGGAGGAGTATCCTCAGCTGTCGGTGGATCTCTATCTGGCCAGGCTCGACCAGGTCGCGGAAGAGGTCAAGGACCGGCTGGCCAATGAGACGGCCCCGCTCCTCATTCTCGACGAGCTCATCAGGACGCTGTACGGCCGCCGGAAGTTCTCCGGCAACCGCGACGCCTACTACGACCCTCGAAACTCCTTCCTCAACGACGTCCTCGATCGGGGCGTAGGCATTCCCCTGACGCTGGGCATCGTCCTCCTGGAGACGGGGTGGCGACTGGGCCTCCCGTTGGAGGGAGTCAACTTCCCCGGCCACTTCCTCGTTCGCTATACCGGCGACGAGGTCCGCCTCATCATCGATCCGTTCGACGCGGGAAAGATCCGATTCGAGGATCAGGCCCAGGAGCTCCTGGATCAGGGGTACGGGGGAATGGTGGCCATGCGCGACCAGTTTCTGCGGGTCGCCTCGAAGCGGGACATGCTCATCCGCCTGCTCACGAACCTCAAGGGGATCTACGTGAAGATCGGCGATGACGGACGGGCGCTGGCGGTGGTAGAGCGCCTTCTCATGATCACGCCGACGGCTCCTCTCCAGTCCCGCTCCCGCGGCATGCTCCTCGCGCGCCTCGGTCGGCACGAGGAGGCGGCCGATCAGCTGGAAGCGTACCTGCGGGTCTCTCCCAGCGCTGAAGACAAGCAGCACGTGGAGGAGTTGGTGCAGCAACTTCGCGAAGGAAGCTTCGACGAAGACGTGGACCTCTCCTGAACCTTCATCCCAGACACCGTCCCACCCGTGTCCTCTGAGCCTTCTCGCGCTACGCCGTCCGCCAGTCGTCCCCCCGATGGATACGAAGCCGCCATGAGCGACTTCGCCGTGTACTCGGGGCAGGAGCGAACGCTCTTGACGGTCACCGGGCGCTCCCCGGCCCAGATGCTGAACGGTGTCCTCACGGGCGTCATGCCCTCGGTTCCGGCGGAAGTGGAGCCGGGTGTCCTGGAGGGGGCGTTCACGTACCACACGGTGCTCACACCCAAGGGCAAGATCATCAGCGATCTGCAGGCGACGCTCATGGGTCC
>CALJKZ010000566.1 GCA_937983085.1 uncultured Gemmatimonadales bacterium | reverse complement strand
CGAGGTGCACGTCCACCCTCTGCGGCGTGCCGGACCGGAGCCCGAGGCCGAGCACGATGTCGACGCGGTCGTTCACCACGAGGACGGCTTCCGCCTCACCAGCGGCCTCCGACAATGCGACCGCGAGCTCATACACGACAGCCCCTGAGGTGTGCGGCCCTCGAAGATGAAGAGCTACGCCGGGTCCTCCGGCTTGGAGGACCCGCTCCGCCAACGAAACGAAGCCGCGGCGGGCGAGAACTTCGTCGTCGGTGACGACGTGGAGTCGAGGGACGGCTCTGAGGGACACGGGGCGTCTTCAGTCGAAGCGCTGCCCCGGGTCCACACCCCGCCCGTTGATCCAGTCGGCCGCGTCCATGCGACGCTTTCCCGGTGGCTGCACCTCCGCGAACGAAACGCCGCCTTCCCCGGTGGCCACGACCACCCCGTCGTCCGCCGTCGCTGCCACGACCATCCCGGGAGGTGAGTCCCCGCGGGCCACCTTCGGACCCCCATTGGTGGGTAGGCCCTGCGCCCTCAATGACTCGAGCTCTTCCGCGGTCCAGACCGCCGGCCGGAACAGCTTCACCGGAGCGTCGTCGAGTCGCGACCAGGCGCCGGGCACGGGGTCCATCGCGCGGACGTGTGCCGCAACGTCCGCCGCCGCCCTCACCCAATCCACTCGAGCAGTTTCCCGGTCGATCTTGGGCGCGAAGGTGGCGGCATCGTGCTCCTGTCCCACCTCTTCGGCGGCTCCGGCTGCGAGAAGGGCGAGGCCCTCCACGAGCGCCTGGGCACCCAACTCGGACAGACGCAGCGTCAGCTCACCGGCGGTCTCGTCGGGGAGGATGGGCTCTTCCACCCGGTGGATGATGGCTCCGGCGTCCATGGCTTCGGCCATCCTCATGATGGTCACCCCCGTTACCTCGTGGCGACGGGCGATGGCCCAGTTGATGGGGGCCGCGCCTCGAAGCTCGGGAAGGAGGGAGGCGTGGACGTTGATGGACCCCATGGGTGGAATCTCCAGGATCTCCGGACGGAGGATGTGACCATAGGCCACCACCACCGAGATGTCCGGCTCCAGGGCGCGTATGGAGTCGGCGAAGTCGTCACCCCGGGGGCGGTCCGGCGTCAGCACCGGAAAGCCCGCCTGAAGTGCCACCTCCTTCACCGGCGAGGGGGTCAGCTTGCGCCCACGACCCGCCGGTCGATCGGGCTGCGTCACGACACCTACGATCTCGAAACCCTCGTCGTCGAGAGCCCGCAGGGATGGGACCGCGAAGTCCGGAGTCCCCCAGAACAGAATCCTCACGAGCCGCTCACCCCCATACTCGTCCTCCGCCCGGAGCTTCTTCCACTTCTTGAGCAGCATCTTCCGCTTGAGCGGGCTCACCCGATCGAGAAAGAGGATGCCGTTCACGTGGTCGATCTCATGCTGGAGTGCGCGGGCGAAGAGCCCATCCGCTTCCACCTCGAGGGCGTTGCCCCGGGGATCCCGACCCTCGACACGGACCGAGATGGGGCGTTTCACGACCTCTTCCAAACCCGGGATGCTGAGGCAGCCCTCCGACTCCTTCTCCGCCTCCTTGCTCTCCCACGTCACCTCGGGATTCACGACAGCGATGCGGATCGGCTCTTCTTCCTCGGGCACACGGAGGTCGACGACGATGATCCGCTTCGAAAGGCCGATCTGCGGCGCCGCCAGGCCGATGCCGTCGGCGTGGTACATGGTCTCGAACATGTCGCGGACCAGCGCCTCCAACTCCTCGTCGAAGACGGTGACCTCCTCGGCGTTCTCCCGGAGGACGGGGTCTCCCATGAGGACGATCTCGTGGAGAGCCATTCAGCGGACCCGTGTTGCGGAGCGGCGACACGCTTTGGAGCGGGCAGCGCTCGATCCGGCCGAGAGTGGCGACAGCTGCACTACTCCTCCTTCGGCTCGCCCATGACGTCGAGAACTGCAGCGATCCTGCCCCGGTCGACGGTAATCTTCGTGTTGTCTCCGGTCTTGATGGTGAGGCGCTTCTCCTCCACGTGGACCACCTTCCCGATGATCCCCCCGTTCGTGACGATCTCGTCGCCCTTCTTGATCTTCGACAGCATCTCGTCGTGCCGCTGTCGCTCTTTGGCCTGGGGCCGCAGCAGGAGGAAGTAGAAGATTCCGAAAATGAGCATCATCTGGACGAGAAAGATCGTCCCGGAGTTACCGCCTTCCCGGGGTACGACGAGCAGTAGGCTGTAGGGGGTCAAACCGGACTCCGTTGGTTGCGATAGCGCTCCAGCCAATCCCGGCGCCATCCGTCGAAGGTACCTTCGCCGATGCGTCGGCGAGCTTCTTCTCCGAGGCGAACGAGAAAGCGGAGGTTGTGGATCGAGAGCAAACGGACCTGTAGCCACTCGGCGGAAACCACCAGGTGACGGAGGTACGCCCGGTCGTAACGGGAGCACGTGTAACAGTCGCACTCCTCATCGATCGGCCGCCTGTCCTCCCGGAACCGCGCCG
Source organism: uncultured Gemmatimonadales bacterium (assembly GCA_937983085.1). Classification (GTDB taxonomy): domain Bacteria; phylum Gemmatimonadota; class Gemmatimonadetes; order Longimicrobiales; family Gaopeijiaceae; genus UBA2589. The sequence goes on along the minus strand of CALJKZ010000566.1, from coordinate 2,946 downwards.
CCTTCAAGTTCACCTGGCCCTCATCGCTCGTCCAGGCAGTCCCGTGGCGCGCATTTCGCGTCGGCGCCACACAGTCGAAGAGGTCGCAGCCCCGAGCAATGGCTTCCAGGAGGTCATCGGGATAGCCGACTCCCATCAGGTACCGGGGCCGGTCCGACGGAAGCTCCTCGTCGAGAAGCTCCAGGGTGCGCCACATGTCCTCCTTCGCCTCACCTACGCTCAGGCCTCCGATGCCGTAGCCCGACCAGTCGTCGAGCTCCTGGAACTGTCGGGCGTGTTCGCGGCGAAGGTCGTCGTAGACGTTGCCCTGGAGGACGGGAAAGAGCGTCTGGTGGGGTGTTGCCGACTCCTCGCTGAGACTCGCGAATCGGTCCCGGCATCGCTCCAACCACGCTAACGTGCGCCGGTTCGCCTCCTCGGCTGTGGTCCGGTCACATCCGCCCGGCGGGCACTCGTCGAAGGCCATGACCACATCGGCGCCGAGAGCCCGCTGAACCTCCATGACGGACTCGGGCGTGAACGTGTGCTTCGAGCCGTCGATGTGGCTCTGGAACACCACCCCGTCGTCGTGGATGTCGCGGATGTCGCCGAGGGAAAAGACCTGGTAGCCCCCCGAGTCGGTGAGGACGGGGCCGTCCCAGCGCATGAAGTCGTGAAGCCCACCCAGACGCTGCAGCAGGTCCGCACCGGGCCGCAGGTAGAGGTGGTACGTGTTGGCCAGCACCATCTGGGCGCCCAGCCGCTCAACCTCCTCCATGATGAGCCCCTTCACCGTGCCCACCGTGCCAACAGGCATGAACGCGGGCGTCGTCACCTCCCCGTGGGGGGTGTGGAACGTCCCGGCCCGCGCCGAGCCGTCGGTGGCGTGAAGGTCGTAGGTGAACATGGGTGGAGAATGTAACCGGAGTCACGCGCTTCCAACCCCTCCGCCCCCCGCCCTGTCGAAGGTGATGCGACCGGAGGGTTCTTGCCTCGCATACTCTGTTGCACATAGTATGTAATGCGTAACAGACAAGGAAGACGTCATGACGAGGACGAGGCGATGACGCTGGAGCGGGAGTGGACTCGAGGCGCGGCACCATTGGCGGTGCTCACCCTCCTGGAGCGGCGGGAGATGTACGGATACGAACTCGTGGAGGCCCTGGATCGGGGCAGCGACGGGCTCCTGGCCCTCGGTCAATCCACGGTCTATCCGCTGCTGTACAACCTGGAAGGGAAGGGTCACGTCGAGGCGTTCTGGCAGAAGGCTCCCAACGGTAGGCGCCGGAAGTACTACCGGGCGACGGCCTCGGGACTCGAGTGGCTGGTCGGCCAGCGGTCCCAGTGGAAGAAGCTCGTCGATGCCATGGCCGCCCTGGGCGTGGCAGACCAGCCGTCGGAGCGAAAGGCATGAGGACGCCGGGACACCGTGGGGGACGTGGTGCCGAGGGTGCCCACGATGCACGCGCTCTCCCTCCTCGAATCGAAGAGGTCATCGACGAGGTCCTCGACGCCGCCGATCTGGAGGTGACCGACGGGCGGGCCGAGGTGGAACGCGAACTTCGTGCGCACTTCGAAGACGCGTTGGACGAAGGGGCGTCCGTGGACGAGGTCGTCAGGAGGTTCGGAGACCCTCTTCGCGCAGGCCGCAGAATCGCAGCGACCCGGCCCCGGGCCGCGGCACGTAATCGAGGTGAGACCAGGAGGTGGTGGATGTCGGTGGGAGAGTGGAGAACGGAGATGGTACGCGCGATCCGCCGCCTGCGGCGGGCGCCAGGGTTCACCATTGTCGTGGTGGCGACGCTCGGCCTCGGCGTCGGGGCCAACACGGGGATCTTCACGGTCCTCAACGCGGTGCTCCTCGAAGGGCTCCCCTATGCGGAGCCGGATCGACTCGTCCGCGTGTACGAGAGCGACGCCGAATCACCCGGCGGGGAGTGGTTCCTCCGTGCTCCTGTGGCGGCGGAGTACCGTCAGTGGAACGAGATCTTCGAGTCGTTCGCCACGCTGTACACGTACCGTGAACTGGGCGCCGACCTCACCGACGGAGACCGCCCGCAACGAGTGACGGTGCTCCGTGTCTCGGCGGGGTACTTCGAGACCCTCGGGTCGCCGCCTCATCTCGGGCGCACGTTCTTCGAAGAAGAGAGCTTCGGCCCCGGTGAGTCGGCGGGCAGCACGGACATCATCGCCCCGGTCGCGATCCTCAGCCATGGCCTGTGGACCCGCCAGTTCGAGGCCGACGAGGACATCATCGGGCGCACCATCCGCCTCGACGACGCTCCCTACGAAGTCGTGGGTGTCATGCCCGCTGAGTTCACCGATCCCTTCGGCTCACCGGCCGATGTCTGGATGCCCCAGGACATGCGTCTCGGAGGATCCAACGGCTACGGCAACTTCTACCTTTCCGCCGTAGCCCGCCTCCAGCCCGGCGTCTCCCTCGATCAGGCCCGCGAGCGGGTAGCCGCGCTCTCCGTGGCCTACGGGGAGCGGCAGCCGGAGGCCGAGGGATACCTGCCGACCATCGTGCCCCTCCACGACGACATCGTCGGCGTGACCCGGGCGCGCATGCTGTGGATCCTCGTCGCCGCGGGCATCCTGGTCCTCTTTACCGCGTGCCTCAACGTGGCCAACCTCCTCCTCGCCCGGGGCCTGGGTCTCGACCGCCCCCTGGCACTCCAGTCGGCTCTCGGCGCAGGCCGAGGACGGCTCGTCGTGGGCATCTTCGCCGAGAATGGTCTCCTGGCACTGGGAGGTGGAGCCGTCGGCCTGGGCGTGGCGTGGCTTGGCCTCCGTTGGCTCCCGTCCATCGCTCCAGACGCCCTCCCGCGAATCGTCGAATTGGGCATGGGACCAAGGGTGTTCGGCTTCGCCCTGCTGGTGACGGTGGCGGCCCTCGTCGTCTTCGGCCTGGCTCCCGCCATTCGCATGTCGCGGACAGCTCCCGCAGAGATCCTCCGATCCGGT
>CALJKZ010000565.1 GCA_937983085.1 uncultured Gemmatimonadales bacterium | reverse complement strand
GTCCCGGCGACCTTGAGGCCGGGGAACGCCACGGAGCACCGCTGTGCCAGCGCGTCAGCCACTCCCTCGCGCCCACCATAGAAGAAGTGCCTTGTCCCCTGCTCGACGGAACGGCCGAGGATCGACCACATCACATCGGGCCCGAACGCACGCTGCGTCTCGGGGAAGCCAAGAAAGCGCGAGAGGAAGACGATCGGCTTGCCGTCAGGCACGTTGAACGCCGCCTGGTTCAGAATCTGCCTGAAGTCCGGATCCTTCTGCGCCTCGACGACCCCGTGGACGCCTGACGGGCACAGATAGAGGGCGTGACGATCTTCCCGACCAAGTGCCGCGACCACCTCATCGATCATCGAGGTGAACGGCATCGAGACGAACCCGACTCCAAGGACCTCGGCTCGAGGGAGCCGTTCGACGTTCGACCCGCTCACAGTGACAAGCAATCAGAGTATATGCGCATGAGCGCTTCGTAGTTGCGGGCGGGAGTATAACGTTCCTCGAAAGCGCGCTCGGCGGCCCGGCTGAGGCTCGAACGTGCTTCGCGCGACTCTACCATGGAGGAGACGACCCGTGCGAGGGCCCTTGAGTCACCCGGTGGAAACACGGAGCCAGGGTCAACGGTTCGCAGTATCTCCCCGACCCCGCCCAGGTCAGAGCCCACGACGGGCACGGCCATCCCGAGCGCCCGAGCGATGGTCGTGGGAAACCCCTCGTACCACTCGGAAGGGACCACGAGCACGGCGCTCTCCCGCATGAGGCGATCGACCTCGGATTGATCCAGCCAGCCCAGGAATTCGACTCTCTGGATCCCCTCTGACCCGACCATTCCCTCGAGCTCCGAACGCTCCGGTCCGTCGCCCGCGATCCTCAGGACCCGCTCCCCTTCGACGTCGGGCCACGCTCGCAGCAGCGTGTGGACGCCCTTCTCGGTGGTCAGGCGGCCGACGAACAAGACGTCGTCGCCACCGATCCACCGGGGCGTGTCACTGACGTCCGTAAAGTTGGGCTTCACAGCGATGCGTTCGGCCGGGATCCCTCCCGCTGCGAGTTGCTCCTTCGAGAACTCGGTGGCGGCAATGAACCGATCGACATGGTCGAACGAACCGAGTGCACGGTGCAACGCCGTTACGGACGCGACAACGCCCGAGCCGAAGGTGGAACCGCGGTAACATCCATGTCTGACGCCGGGCCAATGGAATCGCCGACCGACGCACTCGTCGCAGATCCGTCCGTCGCGATAGAGCAGAGCACCAGGACAGATGAAGCGATAATTCTGCACCGTCTGGACCACCCTGGTACCGCTGGCTCGACACGCCCGGTAAGCGTTGGGAGTAATGAGCGGGAACGTGTTGTAGAAGTGGCATATGTCGTACTCCGCTCCGTCGAGCGCCCTGACCAGGCCCCGAAATCCGTCGCCACCGACGAGTGCCGCTCCCGCGACTGCGAGTCGTCCCCCGATGGAGTCGGCGATCGAGGTGTTGCTGATTTCGTACGTATCGACATGGTGTCCATGGGACCTGAGCAGATCCCGTTCCGATTCGAAGACCGTGTCTTCTCCACCCGGCAATCGGTACCGGTTGTGAGCCATCAAGACCTTCATCGAAGCCTGCGCGCGAGGCGCTCACCCCACCCGACCCACACACCCCGCCGGCGGCTAGGACTCAGGAAGCGTCGGGGCGCCAAAACGAGTACTCGCGGCCTGAGGGGGCGATATGGAAGAGCCGGAATCCGGCGGAGCGGAGAAGAGCTACTGCGGCGACCGTGTCCCGGACTCGATACCCCCCGGTGCCGTGATGGAACTCGACCAGGAGCTGGGCGATCGGCAGGTCGCTCCCGGCCAGATCCGCGATGACGCCGTACTCGGATCCCTCGATGTCCAGCTTCAGGACGTCCAGCCGCTCGTGGCCGAGGCGCCGCATGATCGTGCCGACTCTCTCCACCGGGCATGCGATGGCAGCATCCGTCCCCGACTCCGACGCGGAATACGATACGTGGGTCGGGTCCTCCGGGGGTACGAAACGCAGCTCACCGTCACGATCGGCTACGCCGATCGGGTGAAACGTGAACGCGCCGGGAAACGTCTGAGACTGGACCCATGAAAGAGATCGAGGGGTCGGATCGAAGGCATGGACCTCCGCTCCGAATCTCTCGATCACGCCGAGATCGAACGTCACGTCCATCCCAACGCCCGCCGAATAGACGACCGGGTGGGCGCGGAGCCTGTCGGGGCGAATGGTCCACCCCCCGTAGTCGGAACCTATCCGTACCACGGCTACCCTTTCGTCGATCCGGATCCAAGGATCGCGGCCGAGCATTGCCTTCAGGAGGCGCTTGAAACTCATGAGGCGGTGCGAACAGAC
>CALJKZ010000564.1 GCA_937983085.1 uncultured Gemmatimonadales bacterium | reverse complement strand
CCGCCAGTCCACGCAGACCTGGCCAGTGACGACCGCCGCCGGCGGCCGCTGCTGGTCGACGATGCCCACCACCGCCGGGCCCGGTGCCCGGTAGCCGTGCCCCCCGGCGGCGTCCCCGCCGCCGAGCCGGGCAGCAAGGCGGGCGGACGCGGCTGAGAACGGCACCGCGAGCCCCAGAGAATAGACGCTGAGGAGACCCACCCCCGCCCACATCGTCTCCTGGGTCATCCCGTAGGTGAGGATGGCGCCGAGGATCGGTCCGATGCAGGGTGTCCAGCCCGCACCGAACGCCATGCCCACCCCCAACGTCCCGAGGTACCCCGCCGGCTTGTCGGCGAGATGGATCCGCTTCTCACGCATGAGGGGAGTGAGTCGGAAGACACCGGCCAGATGGAGCCCGAGGACGATGATGATCACGCCGCCGATCCGCGCGATGAGGAGCTCGTACTGACGGAGGAACTGGCCGAGGAAGGACGCCGAGGCTCCGAGGAGGATGAAGATGATGGAGAATCCGACCACGAAGAGCATGGAGTGCATGAACGTCGCCTTCCGGTTCACACCCTCCTGGAGGTCCTCCAGGCTCATGCCCGTGACGAACGTCAAGTAGCTCGGCACCAGCGGAAGAACACAGGGCGACAGGAATGAGAAGATTCCTGCTGTGAAGGCGATGGCGATCCCTACTTCGACTTCGTTCACGTTTCCTCTCGTTCGGATTCGAGCCGCTTCTGCATCGCTTCACGTTCCCGGGCTCTCGCCCGGCGGGCCTGAAGATACGCCCGAATGCCCGTTGTGACACCGATCCACCCTGCCACGGCGGCCAACGCATACCCTACGACCGTCGGTGCCAGGGCCGACACCACACCCACCAGAAGGACGGCGATGGACAGCGTGCCCAGAACCGTCCGATCCTCCCGGCCGAGGGTGCGGTTTCCGGCCAGGGCATCGCCGAGAATCTCGCTGGCCCGCACCACCGACGCCATCGTCAGCCTGCCTGGCGACGAACCGATGCCCCGGATATTGCGCTCCAGGCGCACGGGCAACGGATCCTCGGGGTCCAGAGGCTCTGTGGACATGCCCAGAGCGGTGGAGACGGTACGACCTCCGATGACCGGACCACCCGGAAGGACGATCTCGACCGAACTCGCCAGGTCGGCCAGGAACAAGCCCTCCAGTTGCCGTCCCAGCCCCTCGTCGAGAACGCCGACATCGAGCTCCCAGTTCCCGAGGAGGCTCGCCGAGTTCAGGTTGCTGGAACCGATGCGCGACCAGACGCCGTCCACGACGGAGGTCTTGGCGTGCATCATCGGGCCCTGCCACTCGAAGATCCGCACGCCGGACTCGAGGAGGTACCGGTACCCGCCCCGCGACATGGATCCGACGATGGGCCAGTTGTTGTGTGCCGGCACCAGGATCCGGACATCGACACCCTGCTGCGCCGCCGCCGCAAGCGCTTCCGAAACCGATTTGGGGGCCACGAAGTAAGCGTCGGTGATCCAGATCGACTTGCGCGCTTTCGACGCCACCAAGTGCAACGTCCGGTAGACGCGGGTTCGGCCGGGTTCGCCCTCGATGAGCCACACCGGTGTGCCACCCGCCTCGACCGGAGGTTCCACCGTCGTCGCGTAGGCGACCGGGTCTCCGACACGCGACCAGACCGATTCGAACGCCAACGCGGCGGCATGGGCGGCCGGCCCCCGGATCTCCACCCCCGTATCACGCCAGGGAGCCTCGGCGTCTGTCCCCGCCCATTCGTGGCCCACGCAGAATCCCCCCAGGTGTGCCACTTCGGCGTCCACCACGACGAGCTTGCGGTGGTCCCGCTGGAGCGCTCCGAACGGATCTCCAAGTGCGACGCGGGGTGGGTTGAACGCGGCCACCTGGACACCGGCGTCGCGGAGAGGCTTCCAGAAGCTCCCGGGCGTCGCCCAGCATCCCACCCAGTCGTAGAGCACGTGGACGGGTACGCCTTCACGCGCCTTCTCGATGAGCGCCGACCTGAACTCCCGACCCACGCGGTCGTCCCGGACGAGATAGTTCTCGAAGTAGACGAATCGCTCCGCCGCCCGAATGGAATCGAGCCAGGCCGAGAAGGTGACCGACCCCTCGAACTCCAGCCGGATGTCGTTCCCGCAAAGGGTCTCACCGCCCGTGGCCCGGGCCATCTCCATCCACGGAAACCGATGCTTGGCATCGTCCCCTTCCGGAGGACGGAACTGCATGGGATTGGCGGCGGCGTCGGGAGGCCCGCCCAGGGGAAAACGCATGGCCTGAACTTCGAGCCGCGGCGGGGCGCGATCAAGCGCCCCGCCGCACCGAGCTCTGAGTCGAGCCGGCTGTTGCCGGCCCTGGTCTACATCCTTGCTACTCCGATCGCAGGGCCTGCATGGGGTCCACCCGGGTAGCCCGCCGCGCCGGCACGTAGGACGCCGTCAGGGCGACAATCGCCAGCAGTGCTCCGACGGCGGCGTACGTCGTCGGGTCCGTCGCGCTGACCTCGAACAGGATTGCGACGAGGAACCTGGACAGCACTATTGCCGCGAGAACACCGACGACCAGAGCGCCCACGGCGAGGATCGCGCCCTCACGAAGGACCATCCCCAGTACCTGACGCTCCTCCGCCCCGAGGGCCATCCTCACGCCGAACTCGCGAGTTCTCTGGCTCACCGCGAAAGCGAGCACGCCGAGCACGCCGATGGCGGCGATGAAGAGTGCGAGGATGGCGAATGCGGTGAAGAGCGCCGCGTTGAGC
>CALJKZ010000563.1 GCA_937983085.1 uncultured Gemmatimonadales bacterium | reverse complement strand
CGTCCACTTCGTGCGGGCCAACGTCGTTCACATGGGGGACACCTTCTTCCGCGATCGCTTCCCCTTCATCGACACGGCCACCGGCGGCTCGATCGACGGGCTCATCGCGGCGGCCGGTCGGGCGCTCGCGGTCATGGACGCCGGGACGCAGGTCATTCCCGGGCACGGCCCGCTCTCGAGTCGCGCGGATCTGCAGGCGTATCGGGACGCGCTCAAGACGATGCGCGACGCCGTGGCCGAGCTGATGGAGCGGGGGATGAGCCTCCCGCAGATCCAGGCCGCGCGCCCGATCAGGGCGCAGGCCGAGGCGTGGGGGCAGGACCGGGCCGCCGAGGACGGCTTCGTCGCCACGATCCACCACGGCGTGGGCGGGCGCTAGGTACCCTTACGCACGCCGCCCCCGGCGTCCGGCCCGTAGAGTTACGGACGAACCCTTGCGCCCCCGTCAGGGAATTCCCTACAGATAGGGACCCTCCCGTCGTTGACGTTTCTACCGTAGTCGGTAAGAACCCACGACAGCGGTCGGCTACGCCGACCGAGGGGAGCTCGAGCGATGAGTCGGACGAGTCGACGGTTGGTCCTTATCCCGGCAGCGCTGCTGACGGTCGGGGCGATCGCGGGGTGCACCGACGAATCGATCGTCTATCGGGACCGCGAGCTCTTCGAGGACCCGCTGCCCGCCGCGATGAGCTTCCTGGGCTATACCTCCACCGAGGACAAGCTCACGGTCTGCGGCAACTGCCACGTCGGGCCCCAGAAGGAGTGGGTCGCCACCGCGCACGCCGATGCGTGGGACGGGCTCCAGAGCAGCGGCCACGCGGCCGCGTACTGCGAGGGCTGCCACACCGTCAACGAGCTGGGCAACGCCGTGACCGGTGAAGCGGGCCACACGGCGACCGGGGAGGAGCGGTACTACGACGTCCAGTGCGAGTCGTGCCACGGACCAGGGCTGGCGCACGTCAACGACCCGAGCGACGCGACCGTGCCGCTCGCCTACATGAGCATCGCCCACGACGGCACGACGGTGGACGCCACCGCCGCGGGGTGTGCCCAGTGCCACACGGGCTCACACCACCCCTATGCCGAGCAGTGGGCGCTCTCCGCGCACGCCTCGGTCGCCGCTTATCCGGCGGGCCGGGCGGAGTGCAAGAGCTGCCACACGGGTGAGGGCGCGCTGGCCATGTTCGGCGTGAAGACGGTCTACGCCGAGCAGGACGACATCGCCGCGGGCGAGCACCTCGAGATCACGTGCGCCGTCTGTCACGACCCGCACGGGTCGGACAACGGCGGACAGCTCCGGCAGCCGATCGACGTGCCGGACGAGAACGTGAACCTGTGCATGCAGTGCCACCACAAGCGCGGCGTACCGGACCCGACGACGTTCCGGGGCCCGCACTCGCCCGAGGGCCCGACGCTGCTCGGCACGGCCGGGTGGTGGCCGCCGGATCTGCAGCAGCCGATCGTGAGCACGCACGGCTCGCCGGACGAGAACCCGAGGCTGTGCGCGGGCTGCCATGTGAACATGTATGACGTCACCGACGGCGAGACCGGGGAGTTCGTCATCAGCGCCACCGGCCACTCCTTCGAGGCGACGCCGTGCGTGGACGGCGCGGGCGTTCCGGTCGGCGGTGACTGCGCCGACGACGAGAAGTCGTACGCGGCGTGCGTCGACTGCCACTCGGAGGCGGTCGCGGAGGGACTGGTCGGGAGCGCGAAGGCCAGCATCGTCGACGACATCGCGACGCTCGACTCGCTGCTCGCGCTCGTCGATCCGGCCGAGTTCGATCCGGACGACGACCGGTACACGGTCGGCGAAGGCGCGCAGTTCAACCTCGACCTCGCCGAGACCAACGGGGCCGTGATCCACAACGCCTTCCTGATCCGTGCGCTCCTCGACGCGAGCATCGCGGAGGTGAAGAGCAGGTACGGCCTCTAGGCTCATGGCTCGACTTCCGCGGGGGGTGCCCGCCACGTGGCAGTGAAGCCTCGTACGCTGATCGCCGGACTCGGGGGCAGGCTGAGAAGCCTGCCCCTTCCGGCATTCATGGCCCTGGTGGGCGTCGTCGTCGTGATCAGCGGAGCCGGCGGCTACTACGCCTACCGCGCGTACGACTACGTGGAGCACGACAACGAGTTCTGCTTCTCGTGCCACCTGATGCAGGAGCCGTACGCGCGCTTCGCGCAGCGCGCCCACCGCGGGCTCGGGTGCAAGGCGTGCCATCAGCCCAACATGCTCGAGCGCAGCTCGATGGGTCTCACGGGGGTGCTCGTGAACCCGGACACGATCTCGGTGCACGCGGACGTCCCGAACGACCTGTGCGCCGACTGTCACATCAACGGGGACCCGGAGCGGTGGCGTCAGGTGGCCGCCTCGTCGGGACACAGGATCCACCTCGAGTCGACCGACTCGGCGCTCCAGGGACTCCAGTGCGTCGAGTGTCACTCCTCGTCGCTGCACCAGTTCACCGCGGCCGACGAGACGTGCGCCCAGTCCGGCTGCCACACGGACAGCGACGTGCGGCTCGGCGCGATGAGCGACCTCACGATCCACTGCGCGGCGTGTCACGGCTTCAGCGCCCCGGCGCCCGACGTGGAGTCCGCCCTGGCCTCGATCGCCCCGGATCGGGACACCTGTCTGAGCTGCCACGCCATGCGCGTGCTCGTGGAGATGCCCGACGACGATCCCCACGACGCCGTCTGCAGCTCCTGCCACAATCCGCACGAGCAGGAGACGCCCGCCGAAGCGGTCTCCTCCTGTGCCACGGCCGACTGCCACTCCGACCCGCGGGCGCTCACGCCCTTCCACGAAGGGCTGGACGACGACGTCGCCGCGGATTGCCTGTACTGCCACCGGGCGCACGACTTCCACGTCGACGGGTCGGACTGCACCGCGTGCCACCAGGACATCCTCGAGGACGACCCGGCGGTTCGGCGCTCGGCGGCCGCGGGCCGTCCGGCGGGAGAGATCCGACGTCTCGCCGCGGGCGCCGGCCTCCTGCACGGCTCGGAGGCGCCGACGCCGTTCCATTCGTGGGGCTACCCGCTGGCGACCCCGGCGCAGGCGCTCGACTTCCGTCATTCCGAGCACCCGACGGTCGCGTGCGTCGACTGCCACGCGAGCACCGCGGCCCACGGTACCGTCACGGTGACGACGATCACCGACTGCCGAGACGGTCTATCCAACACAATCTACTTTGGCGAAGTGCGGCGCGATTGCTCCGCCCACACGCAGCAAGGTTGGGCCCGCAGCAACAACGGCAATGGTCTGGTTTCCACTCAAGTGCCG
>CALJKZ010000562.1 GCA_937983085.1 uncultured Gemmatimonadales bacterium | reverse complement strand
GCGCCCGGGCCGTCTCGTGCTCACGATTGTCGCGGTCCCTTCCGACGCCGCCGGGCAGGACCCGGAGGCCGCGGATCTCATCAACCTCTTCTTCGATTGTCAGGCGCCCGGGTGTCGCGACCTCGACTTCTTCCGGCGCGAGGCCCCCTTCGTGAACTGGGTCCGGGATCGTGAGGTCGCGGACGTCCACATCCTCATCACCTCCCAGACCACCGGCGGAGGGGGCCGTCAGTACACCCTCGCCTTCCTCGGTCTCGGAGACTTCGAGGGCACCGATCAGGAGCTCTCGTATGCCACTCCCGGGGACGCCACCACCGACGAGCAGCGTGTCGGCCTCGTCGAGAGGGTGAAGCTCGGCCTGGTGGCGTACGCCCAGACCACCTCGGCAGCCGACCAGCTCCGGGTGGTTTTCGGCGACCCCGAGGGAGGACCACGCGGGCCCCGCCCCATGGGCCGTCCCGGCCCAGGCGGCGCACCGGGCGCCGGCGGAGGCGACCCATGGGACTTCTGGGTCTTCCGCATCAGCGCCAACGGCTTCATGAACGGTCAGGCCACCTCCCGCTTCTCCAACATGTTCAGCAACGTGTCGGCGAACCGGACCACCGAAGCCTGGAAGATCAGCGTCGGCGGCAACTTCAGCCGGAACGTCCAGTCCTTCGACCTTTCCAATGGCAGCACGGTGGAGGAGATCCGCCGGGACTGGGGCAGCGACCTGTCCCTGGTGCGGTCCGTGGGCGAGCAGTGGGCCCTGGGGCTCCGAGGCGACGTGGGATCGTCCACCTTCGTGAACCAGGAGCTTCGTTGGAGTCTGAAGCCCGGCATCGAATACAACTTCTTTCCGTACTCCGAATCCAGCCGCCGCTCCCTGACGCTCCAGTACCTCGCCGGCATCAACTACTTCGAGTACACCGAGCGCACCATCTTCAACGAACAGTTCGAGACCGTCCCGCAGCACGTCGCGGCTGTCGAACTCTCCCTTGTGGAGCCATGGGGTCGCTGGTCGACGTCGGTCTCGGCCCAGCAATACCTCCACGACACGTCGAAGTACAACGTCTCCATCAACGGCAACTTCAATATTAGGCTTTTCCAGGGCTTCTCCATTCGCATGGGGGGCAACTACGCCTGGATCCGGGATCAGCTCTACATCTCGGCCGCCGGTGCCACCGACGAGCAGATCCTGCTCCGGCAGCGCCAGTTGGGAACGAGCTACCGCTACTTCATGAACTTCGGCATCGAATACCGGTTCGGCTCCATCTTCAACAACGTGGTGAACCCGCGCTTCGGCCAGAACTTCGGCGGCGGAGAGTTCTTCTTCTAGGAACGGACGGCCGAAGACCCGCCGTAACTCGTTTCACGCAACGTTCCATCGCGGTTCGGACCGTTTCATGAAACGTCCCGGGCCCCGACACGGATCCGATCCGAAGCGCACGAACGTCGCGGCATGTAGGGTCGTATGCCTTCTCGCCTCCGTCTCGCCTCCATCGGAGCGCCCCTTGCGACTGTCTCGTCGGCGAAGACCGGCCCTGCGCCGGTTCCGTTCTATCCACCACGAGGCAATCTCGCAATGCAGTCCGATCTTCTTCCACGATCCCGGCCCTGGGGTCCGATCCTTCTGACCTCCGCCCTCGTTGCCGGTCTGGCGGCGTGCGACGACGACACCGTCACCCCACCCGCAATGGCTACGTTCACGGTCGCCATCGAGAACGTTTCCACGGCATACGACTATCCCGCCAGCGGTGTCTTCAATACGCCCGTCGGAGCCATGGATCCTGCCCCCATCGGCCCCGGCGGCGCCTATGAGTTCTCCTTCTTCGCACCGCCCGGCTCGTCGCTGTCACTCGTGACCATGTTCGTGCCCTCCAACGATTTCTTCTACGCCCCCGGACCCGAGGGCATCGACCTCTGGGACGCCATGGGCGACCCCGTCTCGGGGGACGTAACCGACCAGATCGCGCTCTGGGACGCGGGCACCGAGGTGAACCAGGAGCCTGGCGAGGGCGAGGACCAGGTGCAGCGCCAGTCCGGTCCTGACACAGGCGTCGACGACCCGAACTCGGACGTGCGCAATGCGCCCGACGATTTCGGCAACCTCCCGGCCGTGGCCGACGTCATCGAAGTCACGATCACGCCCGGTGCCGGCAACGAATTCACGGTGCGCGTGGAGAACGTCTCGACCGCCACGACCCTCTCCACGTCCACGGGCGGCATGCAGCCCGTCCCACTTTCTCCCGGGGCGTGGGTCGTGCACAACACCGACGGCCCCCTCTTCACCCCCGGCGAGGCCGACGCGGGTGACGGGCTCGAAGCCATCGCCGAGAACGGCGACCCCAGCGGGCTCGGTGGCGTCCTGGACGGCATGACGGGACTGACCGTCCCGCTGTCACCAGGCGTCTTCGCGGTCCACTCGATGGCCGATCCCCTCTTCACCGAAGGCGAGCCCGACCGGGGCGATGGCCTGGAAGCCATCGCAGAGGACGGCGACCCGTCGTCATTGGCGGCGGCGCTGGCCGCTGACGGTGAGATCGCGGCGTCGGGCGCCTTCAACACGCCGGTGGGCGCCGCGGGCCCCGGGCCTCTCCTACCCGGCGGATCGTACGAATTCACCTTCGAGGCCTCGGAAGGCGAGAGCCTGTCCTTCGCCACCATGTTCGTGGCATCCAACGACCTCTTCTACGCCCCCGACGGAGCCGGCATCTCCCTTTTCAGCGGCGGCTCCCCGGTGAGCGGTGACGTTACCGGTCAGATCCTACTCTGGGACGCCGGCACAGAGGTCAATGAGCGACCAGGCGTCGGTGATGACCAGGTGATGTTCCAGTCGGGCCCCGATACAGGTCCCGACGAGAATGGCGACGTGGTGGAGGTGGACGACGGCTACACGTATCCGTCTACGGCATCCATCATCAGGGTGACGCTGACACCCGGAAGCTGAACCCCTGCGCCGGTTGATACCGACACGAGGACGCCCTCGCCGGATGGTTCGGCGAGGGCGTCCTGCGGTTCCCCACCATCCGACCCCCTTCCCCGCGTCAGCGCATCCAAATGAGGACCACCCCACAGGCGTCGGGCGTGAACTCCTCGAAGTAGCGGAGGGGCGCGCCGTGAGGCGTCAGGTGCACCTCGATGGCCTCGATGCGGTCCCGGGGCGCAGCGTCGTGGAGCGACTCGCCCGGCATGAGTTCGGTCCTCACGTCATCGATGTAGATGAGGGGCTCGCAGATCTCTTTCATGCCGCCGGTGGCCTTGCGCATCATCGGCCCGCGGCTGCCGTTGATCATGCTGCGGATGA
>CALJKZ010000561.1 GCA_937983085.1 uncultured Gemmatimonadales bacterium | reverse complement strand
GTGGTGCGTGTGAAATGGCGTCCGTCGAGGATCATTCTCTCGCCGCCCCTTCTCGGTACCTACCGCCCGCGCTGCTGAAACGCCTACCATCGACCGAGGACGCCGACTTCTGGGAAGAGGTCATTCCGGTTCATGCCGCCTTGATATCCCGGACTTGGTCATCAACGACGCGAGATGGCGTTCTGGAGGTCACGTGGGATGCACCGACATCCCGGACCCTGGCTCCAGCCGTACTCTTTCGCGGCCCGGCCGCCATGGTCTTCGTGACCACAGTCCTCGGCTCACCGGGGATACACCGCGGCGTCAGGATCAGTGACAACGGCGAGTGGACCCTGATCCGCGCAACCGGGCCACCGTGGTAACGTCGCAGCCCCGCCCCAGCACACTCTGACGAAACCGCACCCGAACGGATTTTTCAGTTCTGCTGCGCGGCCCGCCCGGGGACCAGCGGAACGTTCGCTAGATCGGGGCCCTCAGGAAGAAGATCTCCCACTTCTCGCCGATCTCACACAGGTAATCCAGGAAGGGCTCGACCCTCCAGTCATCTTGGCCCAGTAGGCGCCTCAGGGCCGCCCCATTCTGAATCTTCGGCCCTACCCCGATGTAGGATCACGCAGGCGAGTGCCCGTGCCACGAAGGTAGTGCTGCCAGAGTGCCACGAGCCGAGCCTGATTCAACTCGGTTCGGCAACGCAGCGCATCCGTCAGAGAAGGGGGGCTACGTCGTTCAGCCACAGCGTCGCATTCCAGATCTCGGTACTCATTCCACGCGAGTGAGGCCCTCATGAAGCCGTCCGAATCACCCGCGTACTCCAGAGCCGCCCTGCCGTAGCGATCCAATACCCGATCCGCCTCCAAGAGCTGGGCAGCCAGACACTCGCGCGGCGAGTCCATGGGGACAGCCTGGTCGCATTCGAGCGACTCTGGGTGCAGCCACCCCGGGGCCTCGGCCCCATCGCAGTCCGAATCCGATGCCGCGCGGATGACACTCATCTCGGTCACCCTCAGGGTCCCCGGGTAGTCCTCCGCGAATCCAACCGTCGGGCCGGCGGACGGCCAGGCGCTGACCTCGATATACACCTCGGTGTAGTACCTGCCCCCAGTGAGTTCTTGATAGGTCGCGACCAACTCGGCCTGCGAGCCCCTCGGCGTCGAAAGCCAGTACACCTCGGACGAACCGCACACCCGAAGCACGCTAGCCTCGGAACCGTAGACGAAATGTCCGCGAAGCGGCAGACCAAATTGAGCGCTCGCCGCGGCGCTCCAGCACAGCAATAGCACAGCCGTGCCTAGTACGGACCGACCCATGGGTGGCATCTCCGCCTGCCTATTCGCGTGCTAACGGATTGGAGTTCTACTGCGTGGCCCCGTGTCGCAACAAGCCACAACTGATACCCAACTCATCTCTCAGCTTATCCGCGACTGTAGAGGTCCTTGTTAGAACGTGCCCGCGCCCTAGTCAGACTTCCCCCGGGCGTCAGGCCAGAGATGTCGGGGCAGCGGCTTCGTGACGTTGCCGATGACGACGGACTGATTCGCGAAGTGGTCTGGATCGAAGCCGGCCCAATCTCGCTCAACCGGGAACAGGGTTTGCAATATCCCTTTCCCGTCAGTGCGAGGTACAACGAACTCGACCCTGTTGAAGCCATGCCCGTCGTTTCGCAGCTCGAAGCGCGCAACGTCAATGGCCTGCGGCACGGGCGCCACCCGCCAATCTGTTGCGTAGAGCAAGAGTACGACTGGGCGGCCTTGTTCACCGCCGTACTTCGCCGCCTTCTTCTCAACGGCACTTGTGAGTGCGCTGGCAAGCTCAAGGACGCCGTAGTCGTTGCTCCGCCCTTCATGAGCTCCGTGTCCTGGGCTCAATACCTCAGTGAGCTCCAAGTAGATGGGGGTTCCGTCGAGCACGGCACTGAAGTCGAGGTCGTCGGTTTCGTTGAGCTCCACACCGGTAAGCGTGAGCCCAACGTCGCTAGCGAGACCAGAGTAGAGGTCAGCAAAGAACTGTTCGATGCCCTCTTTCGACTCAGGCAGTGCCAGCTGCCTGACCGTCTGATGTCCGCCACTGACCTGCAAGCTATGGACGACGCCCCTCGGCTTCTTCGGCACAGCTCCTCCTACGATCCTAGCCGGCGGTCCCCGGGACGATCGAGCACGTTCTAACTCTAGTTCTCTAGCAGCCAACGCATTCAGCAATGGGTTGGCGCGGACGTGGCGGCAAGACAGTCCGACATAGAAGCACGACTCCCTGCGCCGTAACTCTCCTGGGCAGCGAGCGTTGCCGACTTCCGAATGTGGGTCTGACTCCGCGAAACGGATTCACGGGGTACTCGGATCGGGAATCCCAGCCGAACAGGCTACGGCGACCGAACGAGCGCAACGCGGACTTGCCTACCGCCACATTGGAGGACCTCACCCGAAGCGTTCCGGGTGAACTCGACTCCGGACGGATGGAGTACCTGGAGATCGGAAGAGCACACG
>CALJKZ010000560.1 GCA_937983085.1 uncultured Gemmatimonadales bacterium | reverse complement strand
CCGCGCTTCGACGGGGCGAAGGGCGCCGGCCTGGGCCTATCGCTGGTGGCCAGCATCGTCGAGCTCCACCGGGGGACGCTCGGGTTCGAAAGCGAGGTCGGACGCGGCACGACGGTTCGCCTCGTGCTCCCTGCCCGCCTCGTCACATGACAGGAGCGTAATCCGGACGCTGTTATCGTGGCAGCTCAACCACGAGACTCCCCGGCTTCGGCGCCTCGAGCGGCCCTGCCGGAGGCAGACAGCGAATGCTCCTCACACGATACCCACGACTAGGTACCACTGGGCGGAACGCCCGACGGCTATTGCAGGCCGTGGTTCTCCTGTCCCTTGTCGCCGTTCCAGGCCGGGCCGCCGCGCAGGACGCGACCACGGTTCTCGCCGGAATCCGTGAGCAGATCCTCCTGGCAAGCCCGCAGGTCGCTGCTGCCACGGCGACCGTCGAGGTTTTCCGAAGCCGCCTCGCCGCCGTCGGCTTCGGCGGGCCGGTGAGCCTTTCTCTGGAAGCAGAAGAGATTCCAGGCGGTGTTCGCTTTCACGATGCCGGTTCTACGAGGCTGGTCGCGGAAAAGACGTTCCTTCCGGCCGGCGTTGGTGGGGCGGCCCGGCAACAAGCGCAAGGCGAGCTGGATGCCGCTCTGGTGCGACTCGACGCGACCCAGGCGGTCGTCCTCGCAGGCACTGACGTCGCTCTCGCCCGCGCCATTGGGTGGGGCGTGATCGCGGATCGGCTCGCCGAGCAAGACGTTTGGCTACAAGAAGCGGAACGGGCGCTCGAGACCCGGTTCGCGGTCGCTGAAACCGGATACGTCGACGTTCTCCGACTCCGCACGGAGCGCCTGCGGGTGCAGGCTGCGCGATCCGATGCGGAGGCTGCCAGCCGCGCCGCGCGAAGCGATCTTGAAGCTTTCTTGCCGCCCACGGACAGCGCTGCTCGGCTGGCTCTTACGACCATCGACGCACTCGTCGCAGATCCGTCGACCCGTGTGGTCGAGCTTCTGCTGCGCCCACCTCCTTCGATGGATACGCTCGTCGCCAGGGCGGCTGTAGTGCGTCTCGCCAATACGGAAGTCGAGCAGGCACGTGCGTCCCAAGCGTCGGTGACGGCGTCGCAACGTCCGCAACTCAGTGGGTTCCTCGGCGGACAGCGTTTCCTCGGCGAGGGGGGCGGACACACGTTCGGACCGGTTGTGGGGGTCACGATGTCGCTGCCCTTCACCGCCCGTCAGTCGAACCGCGCCGCGAGGGAGGCGGCCTCCCGCTCCGTCACTGAGGCGGAAGCCCGTGTATCGGCGGCGCATGCGGAACTGCGGGCCGGGGTCTCGGCGGCCCTCGAACGGTATCGGGCGGCCGGCGTCAGGCTCGATCTCTTCGACGCGGCCCTACTGGATGGTGTGCGGGCCGAGAGGGAGGGGGCGCTCGAAGCGTACCGAACCGAGCAGCTGACGTTGACGGAATTGATGGACTTCGAGCGCAGCCTGTCCGCGGCGGAAGCCTCGCGGATCGAGAGCATGATCAGCGTCGTCGAAGCGCTCGCGGACATCGCGAACGTCGCCAACGCCGTCGGTGACGCGCCGACCTCATCCCCTCTGGGCGGCCCCTCAGGAGGCTCTTGATCATGCGCCGAACTCTATGGCTCTCCGCTGCGACTCTACTGATCGCCCTCGGATGCTCAACACGGGTTGACGACGAAGTGGGCACCCCCACGAGCACGTCCGAGGCCGAGATCGAAGGGCGTGTCGTCTTGTCGGAGTCGGCAGTGGAGGCGGCGTCGCTCGAGATCATCGCGGG
>CALJKZ010000559.1 GCA_937983085.1 uncultured Gemmatimonadales bacterium | reverse complement strand
CACGCCCGGCGTGCGCGGATGCCACCCGATGTTGGGCTCGATCCTGCGGAAGTTGTTCCGGTTCACGAACCCGACGGCGGGGTCGTACTCGTCACCAAACTGCCGGTACGAGATATGTCCGGTCCACACGTCGTTGGGATAGTTCAGCCGGAGTCCGTGGGACGACAGATCGCGGAACGAGTAGTTCTCGTATTCGGCGTCAGACGAGGCCAGCGGATTGGAGTTCCAGACCACGAACGCTTCGATCTCGAGGTTCTTGTCGCCGAACAGGTTCCGCGTGCTGAAATCGAGATCGACGCCCGCGGTGTGTTGATCGATGGGGTCGTTGGAGGGATCCGTGGGGTCGGCCCACGTGCCTCGACGCGTGTAGATCGCCCCGATGGCCGACTGCTCGAAGATCTTCCGGCGAACCCGGGCGACGGTGAAGCTCTCCCGGGGAACGACCTCGCTGGCCACCGAGTCGGCGTCCAGGCGGGTGTAGTCGTGTTCGCCCGTACCGATCTGGTAGAAGCCGAGCTCGAAGGGGCCGGCCTGACCCGTGAGCCGCGTCCCGTACGTGATGGGGATCTGCTGGCCCTGGTTCAAGCCGATCTGTCGCGAGAAGAAGGGCGTTGGACCGCTCCGGGGAGCGAACGAAAAGACGCCCGAGCCCTCCAGGAAGAAGTCGCGCTGTTCGGGGAGGCGGATGGGGAAGCGGGTGAGGTTCACACGCCGCGGATCGCATTCGACCTCTGCGAAGTCGGTGTTCAGGCTCAGCGACGCCCGCAGGCTCGACGTGACGCTGTAGTTCACGTCCAGGCTGACGTCGCTGGGGAACTGATGCTCGTCCACCGCCGCGGCGCTCTCGAGGTTGGGTTGGTTCCGCCAGTTCTGGATGGCCGATGTGACGGCCTCCAGACCCAGTCCCTGGGACATGCCCTCGAGCCCGCTGAGTTCGCCGGCGAAGACGGGGCTCCGCAGCCCCTCGCTACGTCGCCATCCCCGCCAGAGGATTTCCTCGTTCCGGCGGCGAATGGTCCGCTGGAAGTTGATCCCCCAGCTGGACTCGTTGGGGTTGAAGTTCAGGGTGCGGAACGGAATCCGGATCTCCGCCGACCATCCGTTGTCGAGAATGGCGGTGCGCGTCTCCCAGATGCCGTCCCAGGCCCGGCCGCCGCCTCCGAAGCCGCCGCCGCCGCCACCTCCCGTCAGGACCGCGTCGCCCATCATGCCGGCGGCGTTGATCTCGAAGAAGTACCCGGTGCGCCCGTCCCGGAAGGTGTCGAGGATCCACATGAACCGGTCGTCGGTGCTCAGGAAGGCGTCGCGCTCTCGCTGGAAGGCGAGGATTCCCGAGGGGTCGTCGTAGAGCATGGCGCCGATGTAGAGGTTGTCGGCGTCGTACGTCACGCGGATCTCCGTGCGCTCGGTGGGCTCGCCTCCCTCCACCGGCTCCTGCTGCGTGAAGTCGGTGATGGGCGTAGCCGCGGCCCAGGCGATGTCGTCGAGTCGGCCGTCCAGATCGATCTCGAGATCCTCGTCCATCCGCTCCGCGATGAGGGGCAGCGGCGCCCCTCCGCTGAGGCCGCCCTGGCCGTTTCCAGTCTGCTGACCGAGGAGGGTGCCCGGGAACAGGAACGCTCCCGTCAGGAGGGCGGCGAGCAGGGCGTAGGAACGTATGGACACGGCGGCTCCGAGGGCCGTCGGTTTCATCATGACTCCGGGACGATGTAACTGGGCAGGCCGGCGTGCGACTGTGGGAGTACAGACACTCGCGGGGTGGGAAACGTTAGGAGTGGATCGGCCTGTGGGAGTCAACTTCGCCGCATACGCGCCGGCCATCCAGGGCTGCACCACCCGCCCGCCCCGCTACATTTCCGGCCATGGACGAATCCCCCCTTTTTCGCCGCTCCGACTCGGTGGAGGGAGACGTTCGGCCCTTCGAGGAGCTTCGGCTTCGAATCGAGGAGCCGGACTGGTCGGGATGGACCGAGGGCGAGTTCGAGGAGCGGGCCCTCGCGGCGTTCCGGCACCAGTACGAGACGTGCGCACCGTACCGGGCCCTGTGCACCCGGCGGGGGGTGGCGCCGGACACCATCGTGTCGTGGGAGGACGCTCCGGCGGTACCGGCCACGGCGTTCAAGTACTTCGACTTCGTGTCCGTGCACGAGGGCGATGCTGCGGACCCGGCTTCGGCCGGGCTCTTCCTCACCATCGGCACGACGCAGGGCCGAGAGTCTCGCGGGCAGCACCATGTCCCGTCGCTGGACCTCTACCGGGCGTCCCTCGCCGAGCCGTTCCGGCGTGCCCTCCTGCCCACCGTGGAGCCCGCCGAAGCGCCGACGGCGTCGTTTCTCTCGCTGATTCCCTCTCCGGACGCGACGCCTCGGTCGTCCCTTTCCTTCATGGTGGGCGCGGCGGCCGAGCGCTTCGCGCGCCGCGTGGTCTGGCTGGTGGACGGAGACGGCCGCTGGCGCCCCGAGGGGGTGGCGGTGCTCGAGGACGAGGTGGCTGCGGCGGAAGAACGGGAGGCTCCCCTGCTGGTCCTGGGCACGGCTCTTTCCTTCGTCCACCTGAGGGACGCCCTCGAATCGCGCGACAGGCCTTCGAGGGACGACCCGACCATCGCCGGCCAGCTGGCCCGTGGGATGGCCGGTCTGCCGGGCTGGGCACGCGCCATGGAGACCGGTGGGTTCAAGGGCTCGCACCGGTCGGTGACCCGCGACGACCTCCATGCAGGGATCGAGGCGACCACGGGGATCACCCGGGACCGGATCGTGAACGAGTACGGCATGACGGAGCTTCTGTCCCAATCGTACGATGGACCGGAGGGGCTGCATCGACCTCCTCCGTGGTTGAAGGTGCGCGCCCTGGATCCCGACGACCTGACGCCCATGCCCGAAGGCAAAGAGGGCATCCTGGCGTTCTTCGACCTGGCCAACCTCGGTTCCGTGTGTCACGTCCTCACCGAGGATGTCGGCTCCATCCACGACGGTGGGCTTCGACTCCAGGGCCGAGCCGCCGGCGCCGAGCCCCGGGGCTGCTCCCGGGCCCTGGACGATCTGATGACGGCGGCTCGTGGCTGACGGACCAAGTAGGCCGCCCGGCGGAACCGTGGACGTCGACGCCATCGAGTCGACGGCGGCCAGGCTCCGCGCCGCAGGCGCCGCCCTCCGGGCTCGGCCGTACGGCGACATCGTGGCGTCCCTGGGGCGCGTGGGCGCCCGTTTTCTCGACGGGTCCGACAGCCTCCGTCGGAGGGCTCTGGATGGGTTGCCCGGCGAGGCCCATGTGTCGCCGGCCATGGCCGCTGCGATCCTCGACGGGATGGCCCGCGATTGGACCCGGGACCGTCTCGAGGCGCTGGTGAACGCGGAGTTCGACGACCCCTCGATCCTCGACGGCTTCACGATGGTCGGAGACCCGTCGGGCGGGCCTGCGGGGGTTCCTCTCCGTCGGGCGCGGGCGCTGGGGCCGGGACTCTGCCTGCAGATCGTCTCGGGAAGCGTCCCCGGGGTCAGCGTCCATGCCCTCCTCCGAAGCTTGCTGGTGAAGTCGCCCACCCTCCTGAAGCCCGGCCGCGGGGAGCATCTCCTCCCCA
>CALJKZ010000558.1 GCA_937983085.1 uncultured Gemmatimonadales bacterium | reverse complement strand
CTGGTGGCCAGTTGGACGTATCTGGTGGCGACCAGCGGCACACGGGGACTGGACTACCGTGCGGGGGAGCCTGGCTATCGGGGGGACGAGTGCATGCGTCACATCCTCGTGCCCATCCGGCAGGGGTGGGAGGCGGACCTGGATCGGACTGCCCGGGCCCCGGATGATCTCGTCGATCTCTATCGCGCCTTCTACGAGTTGGGGGTCCGGCTCAGCGTCATGGCCCACGTGGCCGGCGTCCCCGTCATGGCCGGCACCGACGCCAACGACACCATGATCTTTCCCGGCTCGGCCCTCCACGACGAGTTGGCCCGATTCGCTTCGGCCGGCATGAGCCCGCTGGACGCCCTGAGAACCGCGACGACGGTCCCTGCGGAGTACCTGGGCCGATCGGGAGATCTCGGCACGATCGCCGTGGGTGCCCTGGCAGACGTGCTGGTCCTCGACGCGGACCCCCTCGCCGACATCTCCAACACCCGAACCCTTCGGGCGGTGGTCGTGGGAGGCAGGGTCCTGGACCGGGACGCCCTGGACGCCCTACTGGAGGGCGTCGAGGAGGCGGTGGCGGCCAGCGCGGATCCCGGAGCCTGAAGGGGCGGCGGGTACGCGGTGGAGCGTGAGCGGTGGGACGCGCTGTGCGCTCGCCTCGGGGCAGAAGCGCTCCGTGATCGGTTCGACACCCTGGTGGCTGCCTATGGCGAGGATCATCGCCATTACCACACCGCGGAGCACATCGGCGAGTGTCTCGCCCTGTTCGACGAGGTGCGGTCCGATGCCCGCCGACCCGATGCCGTGGAGTACGCCCTCTGGGTGCACGACGTGGTGTACTCCACGCGAAGGAGCGACAACGAGGACCGCAGTGCCGATGTGGGGTGCTCATGGCTCGCCGACGCGGGTGCGGCGTCCGAGGACGTCGAGGCGGTCCGGGCCTTCGTCCTGGCCACGCGACACGAATCCCCGGTGTCGGACCCTGATGGCAGGCTCGTGGTCGACATCGACCTCAACGTCCTCGGAGCGTCGCCGGAGCGATTCGACCGGTATGACGCCGACGTCCGCAAGGAGTACTGGTGGGTGCCTGGACCCCTCTATCGACGCAAGCGGGCAGAGGTACTGAAGGCGTTCCTCCGCGAGACGCCGCTCTACCAGCACCCTCTGATTCGGGAACGGCTCGAGAGGCAGGCACGGGACAACCTGGCTCGCGCGGTGGCGCGGCTCCGGTAAGGGGCCCTGGCCAGGACGGGCAGCGAGGGCTAAGACTCCAAGAACATGTAGCGAGGAGGTGAGGGTGACGGACGAGAGCACGCCGACACTCATCGAATGGATGGGCGGTCCGACGCGAATGGAGGCGCTCATCGAGCGTTTCTACGAGGTCGTGGTGGAGGATCCCCTCCTCGAGCCCCTGTTCCGACACATGGACCCCGGACACTTCCGCTACGTCGCCATGTTCGTGTCCGAGGTGTTCCGAGGTCCCGGCGCCTACACCCAAGTTCGGGGCGGCCACGCGACGATGATCCGCAAGCACGTCGGGAAGGGGATCTCCGAAGCGCAGCGTCAGCGGTGGGTATCCCTCCTGCTGCGAACGGCCGACGAAGTCGGAGTTCCTGACGATCCGGAGTTCCGATCGGCATTCGTCTCGTACATCGAGTGGGGATCGCGCCTGGCGGTGATCAACTCCCAGCCCGGTGCGGATCCCGAGGAAGAGCTACCCATGCCGGAGTGGGGGTGGGGAGAGGTCGGGGGACCGTACACCGAAGACTGACACGTACGACCAAGGAGGATCTCGATGAGCACACCGCTGCGACCGGTGCGGTTGGTTTCAACGGCCGCGCTTCTGCTGGTGATGGCGTTCTTGATTCTCCAGGCACTGGGCTACGGCATCGGCTTCTTCGTGGATCCGGCCTCCGGCGTCGGCGAGTTCGCGTCTCCGCCTCCGGATCCCGTGGACGAGCTGACGGTGGCCCTCGTGGGACAGGTGGGGGTCGGGATGCTGGGGACGGCGATGCTCCTCGCCCTCGCGGGCTTCCTCGTGGTCCGGCGCAATCCGGCGGGGCCTTGCATCACCATGGTGGTCGGAGCGGTGTACGTCCTGGCGGGGATCAGCGCGTGGAGATCCGAGTGGGCGTGGGACGCGTACTTCTACGGAGGCGGCGGAGCCGTTCTCTTCGTGCTTTCCTTGCTGGTGTGGTGGCTTATGCGGCGCGACTCTCCACCTGGGAACGTGTCGTCGACGCCGAACTCGATACAGGGAGGTCAACCATGAAGCGTACCGCGGTGAACCCCACGGAGTGGGGACTCCAATGGAGCATGAACCAGGCCGAGCTGGTGGAGGGGCTGAACCGCTATCTCCACTTTTCCGGCCAAGTCGCCCTGGAGGCCGACGCCGGATCGGAGATGGGCATCCGTGTGGTGGGCGAGGGCGACCTCCGAGCCCAGTTCCAGGCGGCTCTGGACAACATCGAGGAGATCCTCCGGATGGCCGGGATGGACCGGAGCAACCTGCTGTCCCTGCGTTTCTTCACCACCGACGTCGACGGCGTCATGGCGAACTACGACGTCTATGCGAACTGGATTGCGTCGGCGGGCATCATGCCGCCCCAGACGCTGCTGGGCGTCAGCCGGCTGGCGCTCCCCGAACTCCTCATCGAGATCGAAGCGACGGCCGGCGACTAGATGTACCAGACACCCCCCGACACCTTCCCCGACCTCATCGCGCCGTACGCACCCCAGATTCAGGAGACGGCGGCCTGGCTTCGCGACCTCATCCTGCAGTCGTTCCCCACGCTGGAGGAGAACATCTACGGGGGTACGAAGGTCGCCAACGCGCTGTACAGCGTCGGATCGCCTGAAGCCGTCGCGCTCGGAATTCAGGCGGGAGAGCGCTGCGTGAAACTCTTCATCCACGATCCCGAACACCTCGGTTCGCCCTCGTTCAAGCTGGAAGGGCGGGGCAAGCACATGCGCCACATCAAGTTTACCTCTGCCGACGAATCGCGGCGGGACGAACTCGTCGCCCTCATGGGGATCCCCGTGGGGCGTCGCTCGTAGAGCCGACGTGAGGGTGCCTACGTCGGTCCTCTACTTCCGCGCGTGCGCCACCATCTCCGGACTGGCCGTCACGTGCGCCCTGGTGGCCGCGTGCGCCGGCTCAGCGGCGGACGACCCCGCCGCCGGACAGACCGACGACGGCACCGCCGACGGACCGGCCGCGCCCTCCTTCGCCGTGGAGCTCTTCGCCCCCGGCGTGGTTTCATCGGCCCTCCCGGAGTTCGCCACCAGCTTCACCCCGTCGGGCGACACCGTGTTCTTCAATCGCACCACCGCCGACCGGTCGCGCATCGACCTCCTGTACTCGGTGCGTGCCGGGGAGGGATGGTCCGAGCCCCGGACGTACGAGCCGCTGGACGGCGTCGAGGCCATCGACCCCTTCGTCTCGTTGGACGGACGATACCTCTACGTCTCCGCCGAACTCCCGTCGGCGGCGGGCGGCAGCCCGTCCTTCGACATCTGGCGCCTGGATCGGAGCGCTCCTTCTCCCGTTCCCGTGGCGCTTCCTCGCGGGATCAACAGCGACTCCAGCGACGTCTTCAACTCCATCTCCCGTGACGGACGGATGGTCTTCAGCTCCCGGCGCGACGGCGTCCGGCTCATCTACGAGACGGCCATGCGCGGCGACGGGTGGGAGCCGCCGACGCTCCTGACCCTGGGGGACGGAAGCTCGGCGTCGAATCCGGCGATCAGCGCGGACGGGGCGCTCCTGGTCTTCGCCCGGGAGGTGGAGGGCGGCTCCATCGATCTGTGGGTGGCGTGCCGGACCGAGACGGGGTGGGGTGATCCCACGCGGTTGCCCGAGCCGATCAACTCCGACTTCACCGAGTTCGCGCCGGGCTTCGCCGGCGAGGAGCTCTTCTTCTCGTCGGAGCGACCCGGAGTGGTGGGAGGCCAGGCCGAAGGAGTGCGCCCTCCCGGCGACATCTACCGTACGTCGGCCGCGGCGGTGCGTACGCTGTGCTGAAGCCGTCGGAGCTTCTCTTCCTGCACTTTGAAGCTTCCATCCATCGGGGAGCCTGTCTCGAGCTCTTCGATTCCAACGTTCCGGACTACTTCCTCCCACCGGAGCGCGCCGAGTTCGAGGCCTTCCTCGACGACCTCCCGGGGCCCTACTTCGTGGGGGAGATCGGGGACCGCGTGGTGGCGTGCGGAGGGTACGCGGTGGACGCCGAGACGGGACGAGCGGACCTGTGCTGGGGTATGGTCCACGGGGAACTCCATCGCCGGGGCCTCGGGCGCCGTCTGGCTCGCCACCGCATCGAGGGCGCGCTGACGGATCCGGGCGTGTCCCAGGTGGCCCTCCAGACCAGCCAGCACACGGCGGACTTCTATCGCGCCCTGGGCTTCGAGGTGGTGGAGATCGAGGCCGACGGTTTCGGCCCGGGCATGGACCGGTACGACATGCGCCGGCCGGTGGAGCGATGACCGGTCCGTGGGTGGCCGACCGACCTCTGACGGCGGAGGACGCCGCGGAGGCCATCGCCTGGGCGTTTCCCGACCTCGCAACGGGTCCGGTATCCCGTCTCGGCTCGGGGTGGGAGTTCGACGTGTACCGGGCGGGCGAGGAGTGGGCCTTTCGCTTCCCGCGTCGCAGGGAGTACGTGAAGAGCTTCCGGCGCGAGGCGTCCCTGTTGCCGGTCGTGGCCGCTGCTCTTCATCCGATTCGCGTCCCGGCCGTGGAGCTGCGGGCCGAACCGGGGC
>CALJKZ010000557.1 GCA_937983085.1 uncultured Gemmatimonadales bacterium | reverse complement strand
GTCGTCCCTGGCCAACGATCAGGCGTACTACGAAGGGGCTAGGGCCAGGCTGCGGAGCTTGGCGGAGCGGCTGACGGGAGCGCGCTGAGGCTTAGCCGTCCGGCCCTACACCCTCGCCGCGTCGAACACGAACCGCATCCTCCGCACCAACTCGGCCCGCCCGTCGAACCCGCCGTTCAGCGCCCACGCATTCCCGACGGATGACAGCACCGCGGCGATCATCCCCACGAACGCCCCGCGGTCGACGTCCGGCTTGATCTCACCGCGCTCCACACCCAGCTCGATCTGATGTTCGAACCAGGGGAGCGTCCGGCGGATCATGTGCTGATCGGCCTCGTACATGACGGGGTCGGTGAAGATCCGCCTCACCACCATCTCCACCATCCGGGGATCGTTCTCTCCCCAGTCGGCGAAGCGATGCACGTACGCCAGCACCGCCTCTTCGCAGCTCGCGAACTCCTCGGCCTCGACCTGCTCCATGACCCCGTCGGTCATCCGGCCGTGGTAGTCGGCCAGCAGGTGATCCTTGGTCGGGTAGTAGTTGAAGAAGGTCCCCTTGGCGACGCCCGCCGCCTCGGCGATCTCGGCTACGGTGACGTCGTCGTACCCCCGCTCGCGGAAGAGCCCCAGGGCGGTCTCGTAGAGCCGCGCCCGAGTGTCGCGCTTCTGATGTTCGCGAAGTGAGGTCATTCGAGCCGGGGATCATCGGCCCTGGCCGAAAGTGGTGAACTCGACCAGCCGCAGGGTGCTCATCTCCGACGTCTCGCCGGTGTCGAGGTCCAGAGGACGCTTCCCGAGGAGGTACGGAGGGCGATCGGTGACGAAGTTATGCATGACCCTCCCGTTCGTCATGCCGAGGGGATACGCGACGACGGTAGCGCGCTGCGTGCCCAGCGGGCCGGCGTCGATGGTCTCCTCGCCCTCCACGATGACGGGATTCGCGCCGAGGATGCTCGACGGCGCCGGCGCGTGGGCGTTGGCGAATGCGATCTGCTGATCGGGCTCGAGGGACATGGAGCCGAGGAGCCAGAGCCCCGGCGCGCCCAGCTGCGGGAGGGGGAAGATGCCCGTCTGCTGCGTCGCATCCCCCGACTCGGCCTCCACGCTGGTGACCCGTGCCGTGCCGTCGGTGTGGGCGATCATGTAGTCGCGGGGTGTGCCCGGCACGGGGGCGATGTACAGCAGCATGCGATGATCGTCCTCGGCGAACACCCGCGTCTGGATGCGCATGGCGGTGTCGTCGTAGACGTTGTTGCCGGCGTCGATGAGCGACACGGAGATGGCCGGCGTCTCGTTCCACGCCACGCGCTCGGCGAGGATGATGACGTGGTCGCGCCGCTCCTGTCCGTTGATGTCGCTGTAGACTCGTTCGTACACGGCGCGGAAGGGTTCGAAGTTCGTCAGCGCCGCCTCCCCTACGCCCAGGGCCGGCCAACTCTGGACGTCTGCGAACGCCACTTTGCCTGGGTGGACCTCCTGTGAATCCACGGCGTCCCCGCCCCCGCATCCCATGAGAAGGGTGGTGATGGCGAGCGTCTGCAGCATCCTCGTCGTCGTCTTCATCGGGCTCTCGCTCCCGTGTGCCGAGGGTCCGGTGGATCCTCGGGCGTTGGAGATGGGTGGGCCAGAAATATTTGTAACAATCTGACCCTGGTCATCTATCACAACGCAGGAAGGCGGTCGGGAGTTTCAGGACTCGGTGCGCGATCTCGAGACAGCCGGCTCCTCAGCGGGCTCCCGTCAGCTCTTTGTCCCGGGCAGCTGGGTGGGCCAATGGCCAGAGGGGCTTACCCGTACCGGGCGCGGTGGGCCGGGTCCGGACGCTCCTCGCCCGAGCGCAGCACACGCTCGAGGGCATCGACCACCCACTGGTTCAGGCTGAGGCCCTCCCGTCCGGCGACCAAGGCGGCCTGTCGATGCGTGTCCGCATCCATGCGCAACAAGAACCTGCCGGAGAAGGGTCGGTCGGGCTCTTCGCCCCGCTCCTCACACCAGAACAGGTAGTCATCCACGGATTGCTCGAACTCCCTGCGGAGCTGGTCGATGGAGGTCCCCTGGAACGTGATCACATCGTTGATGTTCAGGACCTGCCCGTGGAAAGCCGCCAGATCTTCGTCGTACTCGAGCCTTGCGGAGTAGCCTTTGTATTCCATCACCCGAGACCCGCGTTCGTGAGGAAGCGACGCACCGACCGCACCATGGGCTTGCCGAGTTGCCGCGCCGGATGTGGTCGATGGAATACCGCCTTCGTTCCTCGCAGGACGACGCGAATTCGCGATCCACTTCCCTCGCTGATCTCGGCGCCCAAGGATCGAAGCAGGCTCTCAACGTCGCGCCAATGGACGTTGGACCGAGTCGGTTCGGCAAACAGCGCGTCCAGCGTGCCCCGGTGACGAGTTCTCATTCGACCAGAACTCTCACCGTGGTGATAGTATCACTATTTGATATCGCAAACAAGGTCCGAGGGTGGCGGGGTCTCAGCAAGGTTCAGGACATCACGGGGCGAAGCGATGCGCGTGTAGGACGCGCCGCCGGCTGCTTGAACGAAAAAGCGGCGGGCCCCGTCTCCGGGACCCGCCGCGCTGGTCTTCGGCAATCAGCCTGGACCTACCCGGCCACGATCCTCCGGATCGTCAGCTCACCGAGCTCCAGCGTCACGGGCTCCTCGCCCGTCACGAAGCCCCATCCCCAGACGCGGATCCGGTCCCCGGCCTCGAGGGCCTGTGCGGCACCGTCCAGCGTCATCGGGCTTCCGTCGTCCGCGGCGGCAATCTGCGTATCTGCCGTGGCGATCAGCTGCCATCCGCCCTCGAGGAAGAGGACCCCGGCTGCGACATCGATCTCCACCACATCGGCCTCGAAGTCCTCGATGATCGCCCTCAGCACCACCCGGTCGGCGGCGACGACGTAGGGTTCCTCGGACTCGACGACGCCGTGGCCCCACGCGCGGATGACCCGCCCTCGCTCCAGCGCCTCGGCGACGCCCGCGAGGTCATGGGGGCTGAGGTCGTGATACGCGACGACCTCGGTCTCGGCTCCCACGACGATGGTCTTTCCGTTGTCGAGCACGACCGCATCCTCGGTCACCTCGACCACGGTACCCTCGAACTCGATCGTGGGCTCGGCGACCTCTACGGCCTTGAAGACCACGCGTCGCGCCTCGAGGACGAGGGGATCCTCGCTCTCGATCTCTGCGGCGCCCCAGGCGAAGACGTCCTGTCCCGCCTCCAGGGCTTCCACAACCCCGGCCAGAGAGTTCGGGCTGTGGTCGTCGTGAGCGACGACCTCGGTGCCGTCGACGATGCGCACAACGGTCCCGTCGCCGAGGGTGAAGGTGCCCTCGGACGGCGCGGCGTCGGCGACCTCGCCCTCAAACTCCTCCAGGTGCGGCTCTTCTTCAGCACGCTGCTTGAAGGCGATCTCCAGGCCGATGAGCACAGGCGGCTCCTCGGTCTCGACAGCTCCGGCACCCCATGCGACCACCTCGCCGCCCGCGGCCAGGACCTCGGCGACACCGGCCAACGAGGCGATGAAGCCGTCGCGGTCCTTGATGTGGGTGCGGTCGACGATACGGATGGTGGTGCCGTCGCCCATGCGAACGATGCCGTCCGACACGCTCACCGAGCTCACCAGACCCTCGAAGTCCTCGACGTGCTCGAAGTCGTGCTCGTGGGAGTCGATCTCGGTGGTCCCGTCGGTCACCCGAAGCTGGATGCGCAGGCCGAGAACGGTGAGCCAGCCGTCGGGATCACCCTCCTGACGATCGCTCACCAACTCGAGGTTGTCTCCGTCGACTTCGACGCGGATCCGTCCGACCCCGTCGCCCGTCACGGCGATGGCGTCCGCTCGGAACGATCCATCGTCGGGATCCTGCGGCGTGTCCGGCGCCAGACGCTCGGCCACGATGGGCGGCTCGTGCCCGGCCTCGATGTCCGCACGGACCTCGGCCAGGAAGCCTTCCATCTCGACTTCGTGATCGCCGAACCAGAAGCGGGTGTCGGCATCGAAGCTCACCTCGAGCTCACCGAGCATGAGGGTGATGCGTCCTCCGACGGCATCGCCGGAGATGGCCACGGCCTTGCTCTGGACGCGCTCCTCCTCGGAGGCGCCGGAGGGCCGGACCGCCAACTCGCTGGCGGTGAGTCCGCCCGGTAGCAGGACGACCTCGACCTGCGACGGTTCGGAAAGGATGGACGCCTGGAAGGCCTCGGCGTCCAGCGACTGCACGAACAGGTCGACGGCCTCTGAGAGGTCCTCGACGTCGGTGATGCCGCACGCCGCCACCATCGTGGCGAGGGCGAGGGCCCATGTTCTGACTAGGTGTTTCATCGTCTCGGTTCTCCTTGATCTACGCCGCGCGGAATCAGGCGGGGGACGCGACGTGGGCGTTCCTTGGGCGCAAGGCGTGTGCCAGGCCACCGAGCCCGCGGAATGCCTGGGGATGGCGGGTCCCCGGCCCTTCCGAGGGTGATTGCACTTCGCCACAAGTCGGGCGGAACGCAGGAAACCGGCAGAGGGTGGTGGCGGTGGGTAAAGGGTGCCCGGTCATCTGGCGGAGCATTCACCGGTCCCTCACCTTCGGCTCCATGCTCCTGTCCGCCCCCACTCCCGCCCGAATCCTCGGTCGCTGCACCGCGCCTCGGGCACTCGTCCTCCTCCTCGCCGGCCTCCCCCTCGCGGGCTGCGGCTGGGTAGAAGACCAGCGCCAGGAAGCCGCGGCCGCCGCCCGCGCCGAGACCTTGGCCGAGGTCGAGGCCATGCTCGGCGACGCCGTCGCGAGGGCCGACCGGATCGCCGGATCCGCGGACCGGATCCTCAGCCCCCTCCCGGTGAAGACCCCCGGCGAAGAGGCCGCCCTGCGGCGCTTCCTCAGCTCGGCGCACGTCGCCAGCGCCGCACGCATCGGGGTGCGGGTGCGCGACGAAGAGACGCGTGACTCCCTCGTGGCGAATGGACGACTCATCGAGCTCGAGGACAGCACGACGCTGTGGATCGTACGGGAGCGGTCGGCCCCGGCGTACGTCACGCCCGAGGTGCGCTCCGTCCTGACCCTGGCCGGCCAGCGCTTCCAGGAACGCCTGGCCGAGATGGATCTGCCCCCGTACCGCTTCGAGGTGACCAGCGCCCTGCGGACGTCCGAGCACCAGGCGCGGCTCCGCCGTGGAAATGCGAACGCGGCGGCGGGCGTAAGCTCCCACGAGTTCGGCGCCACGGTGGATCTTTCGTATGCCGCCTTCGCACCTCCCGAGGAGGCGCCTCCGGCTGTCGCCGCCGACGCACCCAGCGAATTCCGGCCCCACCTCGAGCGCATCGCCGATCTGGCTCTGGAGTCGGTGTCCGCACGGAAGTCCCGCGAGCTGGGGAAGATCTTCAGCGCGGTGCTACGGGAGCTCCAGGACCAGGGGCTCGCGCTGGTCATCTACGAACGGCAGCAGACGGTCTACCATGTCACTGCGACGGAGCGCGTGCGCGGGGTGGAGGTCGACGGGTACTAGCGTCGAACCCTCAGGACCTCGGATGCCGTGTGCACGAACGGATCCACGACGGTCACTCCATCGAGGTCCTGTCCGTCTTGCAAGTCCTCTGTGAGGAGAAGGGTGCAGTCACCCGCTTGAGCGGCAGCGACGATGAGCGCATCCCACCACGACAACCCGAACCGGTCCTGAATCGCCCAGGCACCGTCCACCACCTGTAGGTCGACCGGTAGCGGTTTCCACGTGACCAGGGACACCACGTCCTCGCGGGCATCGTTCATGTCTCGAGGCGGATCGAGCTTGCGGGTCACGGTGACGTAGTACTCCTGCAGCACCTGCCAGCTCAGGCGACCTGCTCGCTCATCCCAGAGCGCCGCAAGCCACTCGACCGCTCGCCGGTGCTTGGACTCGTCGGTCCGATCCCGGGCGTACACGAGAACGTTCGTGTCAACGAAGACCGTCACGGTCATGAAGCTCGTCGCGCGTGGGGAGAGTCCGACCGTCGGTCCGGTGCATACCGGGAGACTGGGAGAAGAAGCGCTCCCTGGCGCGCTCGTACTCCTCGTCGCCTCGCATCCTCTCTTCGAGGATGTCGCCGAGCATGCGAGAAACACTCGTGCCCCGTTTCGCC
This sequence comes from uncultured Gemmatimonadales bacterium, assembly GCA_937983085.1. GTDB lineage: Bacteria > Gemmatimonadota > Gemmatimonadetes > Longimicrobiales > Gaopeijiaceae > UBA2589. Next base: position 178 of record CALJKZ010000557.1, on the reverse strand, counting down.
GCCTCGACGCGCGCCCACCGCGCGACGTCGCGGTCGAGGGTTACGGTGACGTTTTTCTTTTTGCGAGACATGACACGAAGTTTTTTTTTTTTTTTTTTTTTGTTATTTTTTATTTTGGCGGGGGTTGCCAGCTCGTCCGGTGGGACCTTTGCGCTCCCCGACCCCGTGTGCGTGCGAG
>CALJKZ010000556.1 GCA_937983085.1 uncultured Gemmatimonadales bacterium | reverse complement strand
AGGGCGGCCACCGCAGCCCTGCGAGCCGCCTGATCGAAGCGCGCGTCGACCTCCGCGGCCTTGCTCCGATAGGCTTCGGCGTCCGCGAAGTGCCGACCGTAGAAGCGGACCGCGTCGGACGACCCGTCGAGGTAGTCGGCGACCACCGGGCGGCCCCGGGGCTGGGATACGATGAGCTCCATGTCACCCTTTGTGGTACGGTTCACCGCGGAGGATCGTCCCCGCGCGGTACAGCTGTTCTGCAAGGAGAAGTCGGGCCATCTCGTGGGGGAGCGTCAGGGCCGAGAGCGACAGCGAACGGCGAGCCTTCTCGAGCACCGCCGGCGCCAGCCCGTACGCCCCGCCGATGACGAACGCCACCCCCGGGGACGATCGGACGGCGTGGCGTTGTAGGTACCGCGTCAGCTCGCGCGACGACATGTCACCTCCCTCGCGGGTCATCGCGACCAGCTCGAGCTCCGCGGGGACTTTCGCCAGGATCCGCTCGGCCTCGGCGTCTTTGACGTCCGACGGCCGGGCATCGCCCTTCCCTGCTCCCTGCGCCACCTCCACGATCTCCAGCTTCCAGTAGCGTTTCGCGCGGCGCTCGTACTCCTCGATGCCCGCCGCAAGCTCGCCCCGCGCGCGACCGACGACAACGACGAGCACCTTCATGCGTCCTCTCCTCCCCTTCCGGCGAGGGCAGCGTCCAGGCGTGCCCGGACCTCCTCCTCGCCCCAGTCCCACTCCAGGCGTTGGACTACGACCCACGTGTTTGGGAGGTCCGCACCGAGATCCTTGAGCTTCACGGCATCCTTCTCGGTCACGAAGAGCGGACGTCCTTCTGCCGCCTGCCGCGCGTCCTCCACGTCGGCGGCGGAGAAGGCGTGGTGGTCCGGAAAGGCGAAGAGGTGCGTCGGGACACCCGTGAGTGCGGCCACGTCGTCGCGGAAGGCCTCGGGCCGCGCGATGGCGGTGAGCGCCGCCGCGCCTTCCGACGCATCCAAGCGTAGGGCGTCGTCGCCGGCCCCTCCCGGCCACCGACCCAAGGGTACGACGGCGTCGGAAGCGAGGCGGACTCCTGCGGTGCTGGCCCCACTGGCCAGGTACGGTCCGTCGCGAAGGGTCTGGAGACGGCCCTCCGCTTCGTCTCGCGTGGCGGTGCGTCGGGTCACCACCACCACGTCGGCACGCCGCAGGCCGGAAAGGGGCTCCCGGTACGGTACCCGGGGAAACACGGCGCCGGGCACCGCGTCCTCGGCCGCCACGAGCACGATGTCCACCACTCGGCCGAGGCGCCTATGCTGGAAGCCATCGTCCAGGACCGCCACGTCCGCCCCTCGCTCCCGCGCAGCCCGGGCGGCGCTCGTCCGGTCCCCCGCGGCCTCGACGACGACCTCGGGGTTCCACGTCCGATGCAGCTCGACTTCGTCGCTGCCGTACCCACGGAGAAGGATGGCGGGCCGGTGCCCGGCATCTGCGAGGCGCCGGGCCACCCACGCGGACAAGGGTGTCTTCCCCGTTCCGCCCACGGCGACATTGCCCACGGACACGACGGCGAGGCCCTCCACACTGGCCGGGATCCTTCCGGCGTAGCGCCGGTTCCGCACCCGCGTCACCCCTCGCCACAGCCCTTCCAAGGGGAGCAGCAACACCCTGAGGACCGCGCCGGTAAGGCCCCCTTCTCCGCGCCACATGCGCCAGGCATAGCGCTCGAGGGCAGCCCGGAGCTTCACGGCCCGTTCTCCCCACGGTTCAGCACTGCGGCGATGCCTTCGGCGAGCGTCTCGAGGCCGGCCCGGTCGGCGTCCCGCGGCACCCGAACGGGCTCGTGATACTCTAGGGTGATCTTGGAGAAGGGCTTGGGCATGAGGAAGCCGTCCCAGCTCCGGAACCGCCACCCCGACGAGGCCCGCACCGAGAGGGGAATGACCGGTAGATCGGCCATCTGCGCCGCGAGCAGCGCCCCCGGCTTGAAGACTCCCCGGGGACCGCGAGGTCCATCGGGCGTGACTCCGAGGTCCTTTCCCTCACGGGCGGCGCGGACGAGTGCCCTCAGGCCCTTCGTGCCCCCTCTCGTGCTCGAGCCCCGGACGGCGCCGAATCCATACCGCTGGATGACACGCGTGATGTATTCGCCGTCGTCGTGCTCGCTCACCAGGACGACGATCCCTTCCTGGCGGTGGTAGTGCACCAACGGGAGGAGTTGACCGTGCCAGAAGACGAACATGACGGGCTGGCCCTGGCGTCGAAACTGCTCGTAGTGCTCCTGCCCGACGCGCTCGGAGCGCGTGGTGGCGAAAAGGGCGCTCACCAGGCCGGAGCCGAGGACCCCGGCGCTCTCGAAGCGCAGCTCGCTCACGAGCCGCCGTCCATCATGTCGATGGCCATCTCCGCCACGCGGTCCGACGCGCCGGGCGCACCCATGGCCTTCTCGATGCGTCCCAGATCGTCCAACTGCTTCCTTCTTCGTTCGCTGTGGTCGTCCAGGAGTTCGAGGAGTACGGGGGCCACCGTCGCCGGGGCGACCTCGCCCTGGAGGAACTCGGGAACGACGCGCTCGCCGAGGACAAGGTTGGGCAAGCCGATGTGATCTACCTGGAGGACCCTCTGCGCCAACCAGCCGGTGAGGGCGCTGGTGCGGTAGCCGATGACCAGCGGAGTCCCTTCCAGCGCCGTCTCGAGCGTGACCGTCCCCGACTTCACCAAGGCCGTATGGGCGTGACGAAGGAGGGCCCGGGTGTCGTCCACCACCGGGAATCCGAGGTTCGAGAAGGCATCGGTCCGAAGCGACCCCGCCCGTGAGAAGACAGGCAGCACGTCGGGACGCTCCGCCACCACGGCGGAAGCGATGTCGCGGAAGTCGGCAAGGTGTCGATCCAGTTCCTGGGCGCGGGAACCCGGAAGCACGGCCAGGATGGGTCGATGGGCGTCCAGTCCCCAGGCATCGCGGAAGGTGGCAGCGTCGACGACCGGGTCGTCCCGGTCCAGGAGCGGGTTGCCGACGTACGTCGCGGCAGCCCCGTGGCGCGCGAAGAACTCCGCCTCGAAGGGCAGGATCACCGCCACCCGGTCCGTCACTTCCGCCAGGGTCCGAGCCCGGCTCGCCCGCCACGCCCACGCCTTCGGCGCGATGTAATACAGCACCGGTAGCCCCCGATCATGGGCGGCCTTGGCCATCCTCATGTTGAAGCCGGGGTAGTCCACCAGCACCACCAGGTCCGGCGGTCGCTCGTCCATGAGAGCACGGAGGCGACGGGAAAGCCGACGAATGAACGGCAGCTTGGGGAGGACTTCCACCAGTCCCATGACCGCCAGGTCGTCCAGGTCGGCGAGGAGTTCGACCCCCTGTGCCTTCAAGCGCGGCCCCCCGGTACCCACGAAGTGCGCGTCCGGCAGCCGATGCTTGAGGGCCCGGACGAACCCTCCCGCGTGAAGATCGCCCGACGCCTCCCCGGCGAGGACGAGGATGGTTGGGCTCAGAACGCCCAGCCCAGGTACCAGATCACGACGGCAACGAGGAAGAGAAGGCCCAGAAGCTTGCGCTGGCCCATCCCCTTTCGGGTATCGAGCCAGCTCTTCTTGCGACGTCTACGTTGGCGGATGAGGGACATGGGGAAGAACCTCCCGACGACGGACTACGTCGTGATCCCGCGCTCGCTGGCACGGATGAACTGGATGAGATGCCGGACCTCGGGTGTGCCGCTGATTTCGGCTTCGGCCCGGTCCAGGGCCTTGGTGAGGTTCACGTCACCCTGGAAGAGCATGCGATACGTCGTCTTCAGAGCACTGCGGACCTCCTGCGAGAGGCCACGCCGCTCGAGGCCGACGCTGTTGAGGCCGTAGAGCTTCGGCGGGTTGCCAGCCACCCGGCAGTAGGGCGGAACGTCCTGAGCCACCCGCGACCCACCGCCGACGAAGGCATGGGCCCCGATGCGGACGAACTGGTGGATGGGCGTGAGCCCGCCCACGATGACCCAGTCTTCGATGATGACGTGACCGGCCATGTTCACCGCGTTGGCGATGATCACATGATTGCCGAGCTCACAGTCGTGGGCGACGTGGGAGTAGGCCATGAGAAGACAGTCGCTGCCCACCACGGTCCGTCCGGAGGCCGCCGTGCCGCGGTTGAGGGTGGCGAACTCACGGATGACGGTCCGGTCGCCGATCTCCAGGGTCGCCCGCTCCCCCTGATACTTGAGATCCTGAGGGTCGGAGCCGAGCACCGCACCGTTGCTGATGGTGCAGTCTTCGCCGATGACGGTGTCCTTCTCGATGAGCACCCGCGGGCCCACCTCGGTGTTGTCCCCGATGGTCACGCGAGGACCGATCATCGCCCACGGCCCGACGACCACGCCCTCCCCCAACTCGGCATCGTCGTGGACGATGGCCGACGGGTGGACCGACGTCTCCTTCCGGGTGTTCACGGCTGCTTCTTCGGGCATCTCATTTATCCATGATTCGAGCCATGAACTCGGCTTCCGCGACTACGTTGCCGGCTACTACACCGCGACCCGCCATTCGGCACATCTTCTTTTTCAACTGGATGACGTCCAGTTCGAAGACGAGGGTGTCGCCGGGCGTGACCGGCCTGCGGAACTTCACGTTGTCCATGGTCATGAAGTATACGACCTTCGATTCCGGTTCCTCGACCTGATCCATCAGGAGGAGGCCGCCGCACTGGGCCATGGCCTCCACGATGAGAACGCCCGGCATGACCGGATGTCCCGGGAAGTGCCCCTGGAAGAACGGCTCGTTGATGGTGACGTTCTTGATGCCCACGATGCGCTGGCCTTCCACGAAGTCGACGATGCGGTCGACCAGGAGCATGGGGTACCGGTGTGGGAGGAACTGCATGATCCGGGCCGTGTCGGCGATGGGCTCCGTACCCAGCCGGACGTGCCGACGGATGGCGCGGGCCAGCTCGACGTTGCCGGAGTGGCTGGGGCGCTCGGCTACGACGTGGGCCTCCAGGCGTGCACCAAGGAGCGCAAGGTCACCGACCACGTCCCCCACCTTGTGCCTCAGGAACTCGTCCTCGAAGCGGAGCTCATCGTTCATGACGCCCTCGTCGTCGAGGACCACCGCGTTGTCGAGGGACGCGCCGAGGGCGAGTCCCCGAGCGTGGAGCGCGTCGGCGTCGTTCTTGAATCCGAAGGTCCTCGCCGCGGCCAACTCGTCGCGGAATACGGATTCGTTCACCAGGAACGAACCGTATCGACGCCCGACGGCAGGATGCTCGAAATCGATGGTGCCAGAGATCCGAAGCTCGTCGGCCGGGGTGGCTACGTACTTCGACTGCCCGCCCGGCCCGCCCGCCTCCACGACCCCGTGGAGCCTGAGGACTTCGACCTCTTCGTCCTGTTCGACGACCCCGGCATCGTCCAGGGCCGACACGTACTCCCGGAAGGAGCCATCGCGAATGGGAATCTCCTGTCCCGCCACGTCGACGATGAGGTTGTCGACTCCGACACCGGAGACGGCCGCCAGCACGTGCTCCACCGTGAGGACACGGGCGTCGCCCCGTCCCAGCGTGGTACCGAGCTCGGTCCCGACGACGTAGTCGACGTCCGCGGGGCTCTCGGGCCTCCCCTCCAGATCCACGCGTCGAAAGGGGAGTCCCGTTCCAGCATCCGCAGGCCGGAACGTCAGCGTCGCCGACTCTCCGGAATGGACCCCGATCCCGTCGAGCGTCACTTCACCACCGATGGTCCGCTGTCGGGTGCCGCTCATGGAGCTTCGTCCGTGTGAGAGGGGTGTGAGAGCATCTCGTTCTCAGGCTGGAAAGCTAACCTCTCTCGAGGTCTTCCACGGCTCGCTCCAGCCGCTTCACACGGTCGGCCAGGTCGGGGAGGCGCGCGATGAGACCGTACCCCCTCATGGTGTCGCGATGGGGACGCGCGGGAAAGCCGGAGTAGGTGCCTCCCGGCTCCAGGTCTCCGATGACTCCCGACTGGACGGTGATCTTGGCGCCGTCGCCGATCTCGACGGCGTTGATAGCTCCCGACTGCCCTCCCATGAAGACGCCTTCGCCCAGCCGTGTCGAACCGGCGATGCCCACCATGGCCGCCAGGAGCGACCGCGCGCCGACGCGGACGTTGTGGGCGATGTGGACCAGGTTGTCGAGCTTGGAGCCGTTGCCGATGCGCGTGTCACCCAACGAGCCACGGTCGATGGTACTGTTCGCACCGATCTCCACGTCGTCGCCCACGACGCACCGTCCGACCTGAGGGATCTTGGCGTGCTCGCCGTCCACCAGCGTGAACCCGAAGCCGTCGGACCCGATGCGCACGCCCGAATGCACCGTCACCCGGTCTCCGAGGACGATCTCGTCGTAGAGCACGACGTGCGGGTACAGATACGCGTCCTGGCCGACCACGCTGTCGCGCCCCAGCACGCAGTGGGCACCGATGCGCGACCGATCACCCACCGACACGCCATCCTCGAGAACCGCGTAGGGACCGATCTCCACGTCCGCCCCCAATTCGACGCCCCGTCCCACGACGGCGGTGGGATGGACGCCCGGGCGGTGTGGGCGCGGAGGGTGGAAGTAGTGGAGGAGGGTACGCATGGCCGGGTAGGCGTCGGTCACGACCACCCTGCTCGCATGGTCCGGCAACGCCTCTTCCAGTTCATCGGCCACCAGGAAGGCCGCCGCGCTCGAGCCCGACACGTGGTGCGTGTACTTCCGGGAGCCGAGGAAGGCGAGCACGTCGGCGTCGGCTTCGTCCACGGGCCCGATGCCCGCAATACGAACCTCGGGGTCCCCCACCACGCGTCCACCCACACGCTCGGCGACCTCCGTCAGGGTCAGGGCACCGGGGCTGGCTCCGTCCGTTCTCATCGTTCCTTCAACCTCCGTTGAAACGAGACGAGGGGCTCACGGGCGGCGAACCGCCTGTGAGCCCCTCGAAGGCATCGTAGCGCGCGTCCGCGTCAGCGGAGAGCGCCCCCGTCCTGCTGGCGGTCCTGAACCTGCAGCCGCGTGATGACCTCCTGAGTGAGATCGAGCGCGGGGTCGGCCGACACGATGGAGCCGGCTGCGGCATCGAGGATGAGGGAGTAGGCCCCCTCTTCGCGGATCGTCTCGATGACCGCGGTGATCTCGTCCATGACCGGCTGGATGAGCGCCGCGCGCCGCTGGTTGGCCATCTCCTGAAGCTGGGCGGTCCGCTGCTGGTACTCCTGGAACTTCGCCTGGAGCTGCTGCTCGCGGTTCGCCTTCGCCTCGGGGGAGAGGGTGAGCTGCTGCTGCTGGAGCGCGGTCTCCATGTTCTGCAGCTCCGTCTCCAGCTGAGCGATTTCCTGCTGGTAGGTGGACATCTCCTGATCGAACTGCGCCTGGGCCTCTTCAGCGCCCGGAGCGTTCACCAGGATCTCCTGGGAGTTGATGTATCCGATCTTGAGCGTCTGCGCCTCGACGGCTCCCGCCGAGAGCAGGAAGGCCAGCGCCATGAGCGCGAATGAGGTGCGTCGCATAGTCGTTACTCCGTTGATTGTCGTGCCGCCGAACAGTCGTAGTGGGCTGAGGCCCGACAGGTTCCCGTCATTTCGCATCGAAAACGCCCGTGCCCCGCCAACGCGCGTTCCACAGCCCGGTAATTTCGGGCACGCGACGGGCGATGTACAGGCGTAGCTCTCCGAACGGAGGCGCGGCTCACACCGTTTCCGCGAGCTTCATGGGGTCAGAACTGCGGACCCATCCGGAAGTGAAGCTGCCAGCCCGGCACGGTCCGGTCGAAGCCGTAGGCGTAGTCCAGGCCGATGGGGCCGAAGGGGGTCACGATCTGGGCCCCGAAGCCGGCGCCCCGGAAGAGGCTGCTGGGATCGAACTGGCTCGGCTCCTGCCACACGGCTCCGGCATCGTAGAACGCCGCCAGCCCGATCTGGTCGCTGAGGCGGATGGCGTACTCGGCCGAGAGGCTGAAGAACGCGTCACCCAGGCGTTGGATCTCGTTGATCTCGCTGGTGGACTGGGGGAAGTACCCCAGCGGGGTCACCGTGGTCTCGTCGTAGCCGCGCAGGTTCTGGCCGAACTGCACGCCCCCCATGAAGAAGCGGTCGAAGGGGAAGGCTGTCGCGTCCCCGAACACCGAGCCGGCGCGCATGGTGAGCCCCAGGGCGAAGCGCACTCCACCCGGTCCCCCGCCCTCCGGTCCACCCAGCTGACCTACGGGCACCCACCACGAGGCGTCGCCGAGGACCCGGGTGAAGTCACCGTCTCCGCCCAGGATTCCACCGTTCTGCTCCACCGTGAGATTCTGCCGGGAACCCTGTGTGGGAAAGAGCGGGTGGTTGAGCGTACTCCGCGTGACGCTGGCCGACAGCTGGCTCTGGACGCCCGGAGGCCGACCGAAGAGCGAGGAGTCGTCGACGTTGTCGAAGAGCTCGTACTTCGTGCGGGAAATCCCGTAGCCCAGGAACACCCGAGTCCGCTGGGAGCCGAGCCAGGGGAAGCCGAGGCGCAGATTGGTTCCGATTCGGCGCCGCCGTCCCGTCGAGAACTGGAAGAAGCGGTCCCGGGAGTTGAAGAGCTGGATGGTGGCCGAAGTCCGGGTCTGGAAGATGGCCGGGTCGGTGTAGCCCAACTCGAAGGAGTTGATGAAGCGACCGAAGTCCCAACGAAGGGAGCCCGACTTGGCCTGGCCGAAGAGGTTGGGCTGCTCGTATCCGATGAAGCCCGACAGGCCCACTCCGCCGCCGACGGACGTACCGAAGTTGATGGAGCCCGTCTGCTTCTCCTCGACGTTGAACGTGATGTTCACGTCGCCGTTCTCCAGCGGGACGATGTCGGGGAGCGGCAGAGGCGTCTCGAAGAAGCCGAGCGCCTGGATGTTCTGATAGCTCTGCAGCATGGCGTCCTGGCGATACACGTCGCCGGGAAGCACGAACATCTGGTTCCGGATCACCCACTCGTGCGTGTACTCGTTGCCCGAGATCTCCACGCGGTTCACGATGGCCGGCGTGCCCTCGATGATGTCCCAACGCGCGTTGACCAGCGGCGGTCCACCGTTGTCCGGCTCCTCGACGTCGATGACCGGATTCACCTGGACGTAGAGGTACCCCTCGTTCCTGTACCGCTCCTGAACCGCGAAGATGGCCTGGTTGAACGCTTCGCCGTCGAACACCTGGCCCTGGATGTTGGCCTGGTCGCCCCCACCCCGGAGGCCGAGACTCCCGAGGATCCCTCCACCGCGCTGCGTCCGGAAGAGGGGCTCGAGCTGCTCGTCCTCGAAGACGGTGTTGCCCTCCACCGTGAAGGAGCCGAGGCGATACTGCCGCCCCTCGTCGACGGTGACTTCGACACGGGCCTTCCCGGTGCTCGGGTCGACGATGAGGGTGTCGCTGACCACGGTGAAGTCGAGAAAGCCCCGTGAGCGGGCGAGCCGTGGCAGAGCGTCCACCAGGTCGGCCCTGAAGTCGGCTGGATCGTACGTACCCGAGCGGAACCACCAGAAGCCCTCGGGCTTGGTGCTCATGGCACCCGTCAGCGCTTCGTCGGAGAGCTGCTCGTTGCCCAGGAACTCCAGCTGCGCCACGGTCACGCGCTGCCCTTCGGACACGTCCAGGATCAGTTCGATCTCGTTCTCGACGCCGGCGAGCGGGACCAACCGCTCGTTGATGTCCGCGAAGGGGATACCCTCGCGCGCCAGCTCGGATCGGATGAACGCTTTCGCGTCGAGGATGGCCTGGCGATCCAGCGGGAAGCCCGCCTGTAGTCCCGTCGTATCTCTCACCTCGCGGGCAGAGACGTTCTGCAGACCCTCGATGGCCACACGCCGCACCAGGGGCGCCTCCACGACCTCGAGGGTGAGGATGTACCGGTCGGTCTGACGCGCCCGGACGGTGACGTCGTCGAACTGGCCCGTGTTGAGCAGTTCCTTGAGGCCACGCTGGATGGCCCGATACGTCACTTCCTGTCCCGCCTGGACGGCGAAGAGCGAGAGAATGAACTGGGTCTGGATGCGGTTGTTGCCCACGACCTCCAGCGAATCGATCTGGACCAGGGCGCCCGGCTGCTGCTGCTGGGCCGCCGCATCGTGAGGTGTCGTTACCGCCATGACGGCGAAGAAGGCCGCCGCGACCGCGGAGGCCTTCTTCATCGACCGTGCGTATGTGGAGAGGTTCTGGATCACGTCTTCGTCGTCGACTCCGCGCGGAGCACGAGTCCGTCGCCATCACCGTCGACGTCGACCTCGATCTCGTCCCCGCTACTGAACTCGGCCTGCAGGATCTTCTCAGATAGCGGATCCTCGAGATACCGTTGTATGGCTCTCTTGAGGGGCCGGGCTCCGAACTTCTCGTCGTAGCCCTCGTCGACGAGGAATTCGATGGCGGCGTCGGTGAACCGGAGAGTGATTCCCTCCTCCTCGAGACGGGCGTGCACGTCCTGCATGAGGATGTGGATGATCTCGCCGATCTCTTCCTTGGTGAGCGGATGGAAGACGATGGTGTCGTCCACCCGGTTCAGGAACTCGGGGTTGAAGGCCCGCTCGATCTCCTTGGCGACCTTGTCCTTCATGATCTCGTAGGTCGTGCTGGCGTCGGCGGTCTGGAAGCCGAGTCCCCCGCCCTTGCTGATGTCACGGGCGCCCAGGTTCGACGTCATGATGAGCACCGTGTTCTTGAAGTCGATGACCCGACCGTAGTTGTCGGTGAGGTGCCCTTCGTCCAAGACCTGCAGCAGGATGTTGAAGACGTCCGGGTGGGCCTTCTCGATCTCGTCGAGGAGCACCACCGAGTACGGACGGCGCCGGACGGCCTTGGTCAGCGTACCCGAATCCTCGTAGCCCACGTAGCCCGGAGGCGCACCGATGAGGCGCGACACGGAGAACTTCTCCATGTACTCGCTCATGTCGACGCGGATGAGGGCTTCGCGGTCGTCGAAGAGGAACTCGGCCAAGGCGCGAGCCAGCTCCGTCTTACCCACACCCGTGGGCCCAGAGAAGATGAACGAGCCGATGGGGCGCCGCGGATCCTTCAGGCCCGCACGGCTACGCCGGATGGCCCGACTGATGGCTTCGATGGCCGCATCCTGGCCCACGATCCTCTTGTGGAGCTCGTCCTCCATGTTGACGAGGCGCTCGGACTCGGTCTGGCGGATCCGCTGGACCGGAATGCCCGTCCACCGGCCGACGATGAACGCCACCTCTTCGGTGGAGATCTCCGGCCGGTGCTGCTTCCGCTCCTCTTCCCACGCCTCCTGCCGATCACGGATCTGCTGGCTGAACTCGCGCTCTTCGTCCCTGAGCTCGGCCGCGCGCTCGAAGTCCTGATCGCCGATGGCGTCTTCCTTCCGCTTGGCGATCTCGGCCAGCTCCTCCTTGAGCTCCTCCACGTCGGCCGGCGGAACCTGACTGGCGATGCGCGCGCGGGCGCCCGCCTCATCGATGACGTCGATGGCCTTGTCGGGGAGGAAGCGGTCGGTGATGTAGCGGTCGGACAGCTTGGCGGCGTGCTCAAGCGCCTCGTCGGGGATGACGACCTTGTGGTGGTCCTCGTAGTGGCCGCGCAGGCCCTTGAGGATCTCCACCGTCTCGTCCACGGCGGGCGGATCGACGATGACCGGCTGGAAGCGACGCTCGAGGGCGCCGTCCTTCTCGATGTACTTCCGGTACTCGTTGAGCGTCGACGCCCCGATGCACTGCAGCTCACCGCGAGCAAGAGCCGGCTTGAGCATGTTCGACGCGTCGATGGCGCCCTCGGCGGCCCCGGCACCCACCAGCGTGTGGAGCTCGTCGATGAAGAGGATGACCGTCTTGCTCTGCTGGATCTCGTTCATGACCGCCTT